>NZ_JBFAHW010000110.1:0-34480 GCF_040654355.1 Streptomyces sp. NPDC050704
GGGTCTGGGGCGGAGCCCCAGGGGATGGGACGGGTAGGGGCGGCGGGGGCGAGGAAATCGCCCGAAGAGTCGCAGGGCACTGCTCGTCGCCCACTACCCTGGAGGGGTGACCATTCGCCTGTACGACACCAGCGCCCGGCAGATCCGTGACTTCGTCCCGCTCTCAGCGGACTGTGTCTCGATCTACCTGTGTGGCGCCACCGTGCAGGCCGCCCCACACATCGGGCACGTCAGGTCGAACCTGAACTTCGACATCATGCGCCGCTGGTTCGAGTACCGCGGCTACGACGTGACGTTCGTCCGGAACGTGACGGACATCGACGACAAGATCATCAAGAAGGCCGCCGAGCAGAACCGGCCGTGGTGGTCGATCGGTTACGAGAACGAGCGGGCGTTCAACGACGGCTACACGGCACTGGGCTGCCTCCCGCCGACGTACGAACCGCGGGCGACCGGCCATGTCACCGAGATGGTCGAGATGATGCGCGGCCTCATCGAGCGCGGCCACGCGTACGAGGCGGACGGCAACGTCTACTTCGACGTGCGCTCGCTGCCCGGCTACCTCTCCCTGTCCAACCAGGACCTGGACGAGCTGCGCCAGCCCTCGGGCGAGGGCGAGACCGGGAAACGGGACCCGCGGGACTTCGCCATGTGGAAGTCCGCCAAGCCCGGCGAGCCGAGCTGGGAGACGCCCTGGGGGCGCGGCCGGCCCGGCTGGCATCTGGAGTGCAGTGCCATGGCGCACAAGTACCTGGGCAGTGAGTTCGACATCCACGGCGGTGGGATCGACCTGATCTTCCCGCACCACGAGAACGAGATCGCCCAGGCCAAGGCCTTCGGCGACGAGTTCGCGCGGTACTGGGTGCACAACTCGTGGGTGACCATGAGCGGCGAGAAGATGTCCAAGTCGCTCGGCAACTCGGTCCTCGTGAGCGAGATGGTCAAGCAGTGGCGGCCCATCGTGCTGCGCTACTACCTCGGCACCCCGCACTACCGCTCCACCATCGAGTACAGCGAAGAGGCGCTGTGCGAGGCCGAGTCGGCGTTCGCGCGGATCGAGGGCTTCGTACAGCGGGTGGTGGAGAAGGTCGGGGGAGCCGTCGAGCCCTCGGCCGAGGTGCCGCCCGCCTTCGCCGAGGCGATGGACGACGACCTGGGCGTGCCGCAGGCCCTCGCCATCATCCACACCACCGTCCGGCAGGGCAACAGTGCACTGGCCGCCGACGACAAGGAAGCGGCCGTCGCCCGGCTCGCCGAGGTCCGCGCCATGCTCGGCGTCCTCGGTCTTGACCCCCTCGACCCGCACTGGGCCGGCGAGTCCGACCGCGGCGAGGATCTGCACGGAGTCGTCGACAGTCTCGTACGCCTGGTCCTCGACCAGCGCGAGGCGGCCCGGACCCGCAAGGACTGGGCCACCGCCGACGCCATCCGCGACCAGCTCAACCAGTCAGGACTCGTCATCGAGGACGGCCCCCAGGGGCCGCGCTGGAGCCTCGGCCCGCGCTGAGCGTCGCCCGGCCCCTCGACCGATTCCTTGATCGATTGTGCCGCCCGGCCATCCGGGCGGCACACTTCATAGACGTACGGCACAGACGTACGACGAAGCACGACACTTTCAGAGACGTACACACGCACGCTTTCACACAGACGGGTAGGTCATGGCCGCTAACAACCGCCGCATGTCCGGCAAGAAGGGCGCGCAGGTCGGCAGTGGCGGCCAGCGACGCCGGGGCCTCGAAGGCAAGGGCCCCACCCCGCCCGCCGAGGCGCGCAAGGGACACAAGAAGAACCGCATCACCAACGCCAAGGCCAAGCAGGCCGTGCGCCGCCCCGCACCGCGCGGCGGCCGCGGCGGCAAGGGCACGTCCGAGATGGTCGTCGGGCGCAACTCCGTCGTCGAGGCGCTGCGCGAGGGCGTGCCCGCCACGATGCTCTACGTGCAGCAGTTCATCGACAACGACGAGCGGGTGCGCGAGGCGCTCCAGCTCGCCGCCGAGCGCGGCGGCATCCACCTCATGGAAGCCCCCCGCCCCGAGCTCGACCGCATGACCAACGGCCTCAACCACCAGGGCCTCGTCCTCCAGGTCCCGCCGTACGAGTACGCGCACCCGGAGGACCTCGCCGCCGCCGCGTACGACGCGGGCAAGGACCCGCTGATCGTCGCCCTCGACGGGGTGACCGACCCGCGCAACCTCGGCGCCGTCGTCCGCTCCGTCTCCGCCTTCGGCGGCCACGGCGTCGTCGTGCCCGAGCGCCGCGCCGCCGGCATGAGCGCCGGCGCCTGGAAGTCGTCCGCCGGCGCCGCGGCCCGTACGCCCGTCGCCCGCGCGTCCAACCTGACCCGCGCCCTTGAGGCGTACAAGAAGGCAGGCCTCGTCGTCGTCGGCCTCGCCGCCGACGGTGAGGTCGAGGTCGGCGACCTGGAAGCGCTGGGCGGCCCCGTCGTCATCGTCGTCGGCAGCGAGGGCAAGGGCCTGTCCCGACTCGTGGGCGAGAACTGCGACTTCCGCGTGCGGATCCCGATGCCGGGTGGCGCGGAGTCCCTGAACGCCGGTGTGGCGGCGGGAGTTGTGCTCTACGAGGCCTCCCGGCGCCGGGCCTGAGCGCTCCTGAAGGCTGTAGCGCGAAGTACGGGGACGAGCGAAAAGCACGTCCCCGTACGGTGATCCGGACCGTCGGGGTGCGCCCCAGCAGGGCGATCCGGATGATCGAGGTGATCTTGACGCGGTCCGGACAGATCGGCCCGGTCAAAGCAGTGTCCTAAACACACGTCACTCGGTTAGATGAGTGTGGACACCAGAACACCCCGCACACCCACGGGGGACCGCTCGTTGCCCTACGACGACGCTCCCGCGCTGAGCATGGTGAAGGTGCCGAGCGATCCGGCGCAGGTCATCGTCAATCATGCGAGCTTCCGCGTGCAGCTGGGCACCGCGCCGCGGGCCAAGTCCCCGCGTGTCGCGCCGCACTTGAGCTCCCCCGACGCGACCGCGCGCATCCCCGCAGTGGGCGCCGCCGCGGGCACCCGGCGCCGCGCGCCCGTCGTCTGGAGCGGGAAGTCCGCCCCCGACGACACAGGCGCCACCCGCCTGTTGCAGGCCGTGCGCAGCACGAGCCTGCGCCACGGCGCCGAGAACCCGGCGGGCGACGGCGGCGCGACACAGGTCATCCCGCGCATCGGCGAGGGCGACGCACCGGGCTTCGACGTCGACGCGACCGTCGAGACCCCGAGCGTCCCCGGCCCCGGGACCCGGCTCCTGCCCCAGATGCGCAGCGCCGGCAGCGCGTACGAAGAGGTCGAGGAACACCCGTACGCGGACGACGAGTTCGACTCCTACGGGGACGAGGGCGACGCCGAAGACAGGGCCGACGGGCGGGTCAGGCGGTACGGCGCCGCACCCGTCCGGCACGGGTACTACCCCGGCCGCCGGATGAACCTCGGCGTCGTCCTGCTCCCGCTGCGCGTCTTCCTCGGCTTCATCTCCATCTACGCCGGCATGGGCAAACTCTGCGACCCCGTCTACTTCGACGGCGGCGAACGCGGCTCCATGGTCAAGTGGCTGAACTCGCTGCACCCTTGGGCCCTCGCCGAACCACTGCGCGAGTTCGCCCTCCAGCACCCCGTCGGCGCCGGACTCCTCATCGCCTTCTTCCAGGTGATCGTCGGCGTCCTCACCGTCCTGGGCCTGTGGCAGCGCGTCGCCGCCGTCATCGGCGCACTGCTGTCGGCGGCCCTCCTCCTCACCGTCAGCTGGAAGTCCGTCCCCGTCTACGACGCGCCCGACATCATCTACCTCGCCGCCTGGTCCCCGCTGATCATCGCGGGCGCCCCCGTCTACTCCATCGACGGCCGCCTCGCCGGCGAGGCCTGGCGCACCCTCGGACCCCGCGCCGACATCTGGGAGCTGCGCCGCCGCGTCCTGCGCCGCGGCGCGCTCGTCGCGGCCATCGTCGTCGGACTCACCCTGCTCATCGGCTCGATGCTCGGCGGCGCCGTCCGCGACGCCGACCGCGTGGTCGTCCCCGGCCCCGGCGAGGCCCCGCGCAACGAACTGCCCGGTTCCCCGCTGCCGGAGGAACCCGGCGAGCGCAGCCGGAAGGCAAGCCCCTCCGCGGCCAACTCGCCCACCCAGGGCACCAGTTCCGCGCGCCCCTCGGACACCGCGACCACCCCGGGCGCGGCCCGCACGACCGACACCGCGGGCGCCGGCACCGACGCCGGACAGCCCAGCCAGACCCAGGGCGCCGTCCAGGCCCCGCCCCAGCAGTCGGCACCGCCGCAGGCCCCCACCACCAGCGCGGGCCCGTCCTCCTCAGGCGGCACCACCGGCGGCACCAGCTCGGGCGGCGGCTCCGGAGGCGGCTCCGGCGGCACCTCGGGCGGCGGCGGCAGCTCCGGCGGCTCGGACCGACTCGTCGGCGGCCTGCTGGGGTAGGCGCCCGCACCGACGGAACGGTGACCGGTACGTGGATGGGGCCCCGCACTGTGAAGTGCGGGGCCCCATCGGCGTACGGGAGAGGGGGAGGGCAAGAGGGACGGGCGGGAGCGGCTGACGCTCAACGGCCCAGTGCCGCCAGCTCCTTCGCCGCCTCCGTGAGGTCCTTCGCGGTGTCGATGGCCCGCCAGTACGCGCCCTGCGGGATGGGATAGCCGGCCAGGCGGCGCTCGCGGGCCAGCCGGGGGAACGTACTGCGCTCGTGGTCACCGAGGTCCGGCAGCAGGGCGGCGAACCCGGGCGAGAAGACGTAGACGCCCGCGTTGATCCCGTACGCGGTCGGCGGGGACTCGATGAAGTCCGTGATGTGACCGAAGTCGTCGGTCTCCACAGCGCCCCACGGGATACGCGGGCGGGCCAGCGCGAGGGTCGCCACCGCGTCGCGCTCGGTGTGGAAGTCCGCCATCTCACGCAGCGAGAAACGGGTCCAGATGTCGCCGTTCGTCGCGTACCACGGGCGGTCCGGGTGGGGCAGGTGCTTGGCGGCGAACTTGAGGCCGCCGCCACGGCCCAGCGGCTCCGTCTCGACCACGGTGGTCACGGAGACGGGCAGTTCGGCCGAGTCCAGCCACTGCTGGAGAACCTCGGCGAGATGGCCGCACGAGACGACGACGTCAGTGACGCCCTCCTCGGCGAGCCAGGCCAGCTGATGGCCGATGATCGGGGTCCCGGTGCCGGGGATCTCGACCATCGGCTTGGGCCGGTCGTCGGTGTAGGGACGCAGCCGGGAGCCCTGGCCGCCGGCCAGGACAACGGCTTGAACGGGGCGCGACGCGGCGTTCGGATCGGTCATGACTCCGAACCCTACGTGGCGCCCCGCGGGTTTGGCGGACGAGGACGTGCCGGGCTGTGCGGGTGGGGACCCGCGGGCCGGTGGGGATTGAGCGCGCCCCGCGGCGGAGCCGCACATCGTCACTGCCCCGCGCCCCCGCGGGGGCGCGCCCCGCCCCATTGATCAGCGGTGCTGGGCTGCTACGCCCGTGGCGAAGGAGGTGTCGCAGACCGGGCGGGCGTACGACTGCGCTCGGGTCGGGCCGTACGTGCGGACGGCGGCGCGGCCCAGCGCGCGGGCGATGGAGACGCAGTGCCTGGCGAGCGACGGACGGCCGTTCACGGCCTCCTGGAGGTGCGTGAGGGCCACCCCGGGGTTCTTCTCCTGGAGCTCGACCAGGAGCTTGTCGCGCAGCACGTCGTGCGGAGCGCGGGAGACGGCCCGCTTGGAGACGTCCTGGGCGGATGCGGCGAGTACCGAGGCCGAGGAGTTGGTCCCCGACCAGTTGACTCGGGTGACCGCGAGAGTCCCGGAGAGCACCAGGACGACGGGCAGAACGAGGGCGAGAGTACGGCCGATCCGGCGGGCCGGACCGCGGCCGTTCCGGATCGGTCGGCCGGCGGGGCCACGGCCGTGTCGCGTCGAGTGGTCAGTGGAGTGCTTCACGCGAGTGAGGGTAGCGCGGGGTGATGATTTGGCGACATTTAGTAATCAGTTTGAGGGACGGGTAAAGCGTCATTTTCGAGTTTGATGTTGACGTACAGGTATCGAAATGCCGGGTCTGCCGGGGTATTTGTCGACAACGAAGAAGGCTCCGCAGCAGGCCGCGGAGCCTTCTTCGTCAACTCGGGTGAAATCTCCGGAGAGTCTCCGGAGATTCTCCGGAAAGGGTCAGTCGGTGAGGCGCTCGCCGGTGGACGTCGAGAACACGTGGGTCTCGCCCGCGCGCGGCACGACGTGCAGCGTGGCGCCCTTCTCCGGGACCGCGCGGCCGCTGACGCGGACGACCAGGTCCTTGAGGTCGTCGCCCATCTTGGAGCTGCCGTAGACGTAACCGTCGGCGCCGAGCTCCTCGACGACGTTCACCGAGACGGCGAGGCCCGCCGGGGCGTCCTCGGTCTCCTTCGTCAGCGCGTTGGCGGCGGCGCCGTTCTGCTCGACGATGTCGAAGTGCTCCGGGCGGACGCCGACCGTGACGGTCGTGTCACCCCGGTCCGCGGCGGCCTTGAGGGCCTCGCGGTTGACCGGCACCACGCTGTTGCCGAACTTCACACCACCGTCGGTGATCGGGACCTCGACGAGGTTCATCGCCGGGGAGCCGATGAAGCCGGCGACGAAGAGGTTGGCCGGGCGGTCGTACATGTTGCGCGGCGAGTCGACCTGCTGGAGCAGACCGTCCTTGAGGACCGCCACGCGGTCGCCCATCGTCATGGCCTCGACCTGGTCGTGGGTGACGTACACCGTGGTGATGCCGAGGCGGCGCTGCAGCGACGCGATCTGCGTACGCGTCGACACACGGAGCTTGGCGTCGAGGTTCGACAGCGGCTCGTCCATGAGGAACACCTGGGGCTCACGCACGATGGCACGACCCATGGCGACACGCTGACGCTGACCACCGGAGAGCGCCTTCGGCTTGCGCGCCAGGTAGTCGGTGAGGTCCAGGATCTTCGCCGCGTCCTCGACCTTCTGGCGGATCTCGGCCTTGTTGACGCCGGCGATCTTGAGCGCGAAGCCCATGTTGTCCGCGACCGTCATGTGCGGGTACAGCGCGTAGTTCTGGAACACCATGGCGATGTCCCGGTCCTTCGGCGGCAGGTGCGTGACATCGCGGTCACCGATGTGGATCGAGCCGGCGTTGACGTCCTCGAGACCCGCGAGCATGCGCAGGGAGGTGGACTTTCCGCAGCCGGAGGGACCGACGAGGACGAGAAACTCGCCGTCCGCGACGTCGAGCTCGAGCTGGTCGACGGCGGGCTTGTCGCCACCCGGGTAGATGCGGGTCGCCTTGTTGAACGAGACAGTGGCCATGGTGAGGGCCCCCTTCACCGGCAGGAACGTGCCGGACGATCCGTAGTGGAAGGTGGTGTGCCACTACGGAACGATCCGTAGTGGTGTAGTCCACGCGAGCGAACTGGGTCAGGACGCTACCCCGCGTTCACACGATCTGTCAGTACTCCGGGGGCTATGAAGTTCGAGGAAATTTTCGATCACAGGACAGAGCACCGGCTTTTTGACCTTGCCAGGGCTTCCTGCTTCACAGCCCACTGCCGACGGACAAACGGGCTACCCCGCCGCCACGCACGGTCTCACACAGACTCCACAGGCATTCCGGCCGACGGCCCATCGGTCCGTACCGCGTACTGCACATCGCACACCGGCCCGCCTACGCGGCCAGCAGACACGCCTCCAACTCCGAGGTCTTGATCACGACTGGAGCCCTCCGGCCCGGCGGCAGCGCGGATGCCACCAGCCAATACAGGCGCATCCCCTCATCTCGCAGATTCACCGCCGCGTTCACATCCCGGTCGTGCACCACACCGCACTCGGCACACGACCACTCCCGGACCGAGACATCCAGCTTCGGGCCCTTCACATGACAGGCCGAGCACCTCCGAGTGGAGGGGAAGAAACGGTCCACGACCACCAGCGTCCGGCCGTACCACTCGCACTTGTACCGCAGCTGACGCAACAACTCGCCCCACCCGGCATCGATGATCGCCCGACTCAAACTCGCCTTGCGCCGACGGCCCTTACCGCGAGCCGGACGCAACAGGTTCACGATGGACAGGTCCTCCACCACGAGCACTTGGTTCTCGCGCACGAGGCGGGTCGTGAACTGGTCCAGCATGTCCCTGCGTACGTCACCCATGAGCGCGTACAGGCGCGCGATCTTGCGCCTGACCTTCTCCCGGTTCTTGGAACCCCTCACCTTCTTGTGCAGCTCCCGCTGCAGCCGCGCCAACTTCTCCGCGTACCGCTTCAACAACCGGGGATGATCCAGCTTCGTACCGTCATCGAGCGTCACCAAGGACGCCAGTCCCAAGTCCAGCCCGACCGCCTTCGGCTCCTGCGAACCCGGCAGGAAGAGAGCAGGCAGCGGTTCAATTGGCTCTTCCACGAGCGTGGACACGAAGTATCGCCCGGCCCGGTCCCGCGTCACCGACAACCGAACCGGAACCGTCCCCGCGGGAAGCGCCCGCGACCAGCGAATGTCCAACGGCTCGGACTGCTTGGCGAGCGTGATCAGACCCGTACCCGGCCGCTCAGGATCCTCGACCCACCTGAACCCCGTACGCACATACGTCGCCGAATCCCGCGACCGCTGTTTCTTCTTCCGTGTCGGATACTTCGCCACGCCCTTGATGAACCGTGTGAACGCCTGGTCGAGATGGCGCAGGGCCTGCTGCAGCACCGTCGAGGACGCCTCCTTGAGCCACGCCCTCTCTTCGGTCTGCTTCCAACCTGTCAGCGCTCGACACGTCTCCGCGAAACCCACATTCACCCGGTGCTGCTCCCAGGCACCTGACCGCAGGGCCAGCCCCTCGTTGTAGACCCACCGGCAAGCTCCGAACGTCTTCCCCAACTGCTCGGCCTGTGCCTCGGTCGGATAGAAGCGGAACCGGTAGACGCGATGGTGGGTGTCCGTCTCCTTGGCATGGCTCTTCAGGGGAGTCGCTTTGCGGCCCTCGTGCTTGCGGCGGTCTTCGATGCCGAGTTCCTCGCGCTTGATGCGCTTGGCCTCGTCACCCTTCACCGCCTTCGGCTTCTCCGCCGACTCCTCCACGAGCCCCCCTCGCAGTCCGATATTCGGAACAGCACGTCAGTCCGTTCAACGAACGGGTGCGCGGGTGGTTACGCGTCTTTTCGAGGTTTCCCGTCAGGGCAACTGCGTGGATTGCGGCGAGGGGGTCTGTGTACAGTGGAGCCGCCTTCGCGTGCGGCGTTGTTGCGCGCGGCGCCTCCTTAGCTCAGCTGGCCAGAGCATTCCCCTTGTAAGGGAAGGGTCGTCGGTTCGAATCCGACAGGGGGCTCCACTCCAAGCCCAGCCCAGACAGTGTCTGAGCTGGGCTTTGTGTTGAGTGGATGCGGCGCCAACGTCGCCTGACACCGGACGAAGGCAGAGAAGATGACCACGCGGATCGATCACGTCGACCACGAACTCATCCAGGCTGCGGCCCAGGTCGCTCGCACGCGCTGCCGGGGTGACAACCACACCATGGCGGCCGCGGCCCGGGCTCAGGACGGCCGGATCGTCACGGCGGTGAACGCGTATCACTTCACCGGAGGGCCCTGCGCCGAGCTGGTGCTCATCGGTGCGGCAGCCGCTCAGGGCGTCTACGAGCTGGACACGATCGTTGCTGTGGGGGACAGAGAGCGCGGGGTTGTTTCCCCGTGCGGTCGGTGCCGGCAGGTGCTCCTCGACTACTTTCCCGCCGTCAAGGTCATCGTTGGTGACGACGACCGTGTGCGAACCGTCCTTATCGCCGACTTGCTCCCCGAAAGCTACGTCTGGGCCGACCACCAGCTCGACGCCGAGTAGAACGCGGCACTCGGCACGAGCCGGCTTCGGCCGACCCAGGGCGAACCTTTCCGATGCGGCACGAGCTTGTTCGCGCGGTCTCGGTGGCCGCTCAGTCCGGGAGCGTCCGTGGCCGCCTGCTCGTGAAGGCGGCCCGGCACAGGGGCTCCAGCAGTGTGGGCAACGGCCCAGGTCACCCGCTGACCTGGGCCTTTTCCATGTCCAGGCCCGCTGCCTCTGCGATGACGTGGGCTGTGCGGAGGCCCTCTCGGTAGGAGGAGCCGGAGTGGGCGGGGCGGCAGCGGCCCAGGTCTGCGGAGTATTCGGCCATGACTGCGCCTGAGTGGTCCGTGGTGAGTTCGGTGAGGGGGGCTCGGCGGCCGTGGGAGGCGAGGACGGACTGGAACTCGCGGGCGTTGGCGAAGTCACAGACTCGGTCGGCGGTGCCGTGGACCAGGTGGATCGGCAGGGGTGGGGCGGTGGCGCAGACGGCCATCGGGGAGGGGAGGGCGAGGAGGGGTTCGGGTTGGTTGTAGCGGGCGGCTACGCCGACGACGGCTGCTGGGCGCCAGCCTTCGGGTGGGTTCGGCTGGAGGGCGGTGGCCATCGCGGCGCGGCCGCCGAGGGACCAGCCGACGAGGATGATCTTTGCCGGGTCCGGTACGAAGTCCCAGGTGAAGCGGAGGGAGGCGGCCAGCTGGGGGCGGCCGCCGTCGGGGGCGTCGGGGTGCCAGTCGGGGACTATGACGGTGGCGCCGAGGCGGGCGACCGTGGCGGCCAGGGCGCCGAGGACGTCGCGTTCGGCGGGGCCGCGGCCGTGCCACAGGAGGACTGTGGGGGCGTCGGGGGCGGTGGCGCGGTGGATGTCGAGGAGTTGGCCGTCGGAGGTGTAGCGGACGGTGTCCATGACTGCGGTGCTCATGACGTTCCCCTGTCTCAGCGGCCCGCGACCCGGTCGGCGATACGCGCGATCCGGGACGACTGTGCGGCATGGGTGGTGCGTTCGCGGCGGTCGGCGGCTCGATACGTCGCGTACATGCCGTGTACCCCGAGCCAGCGGAATGGCTCGGGTTCCCACTTGCGGACCTTGTGTTCGACCCAGGGGAGGGTGGTCAGGTCGGTGGCGCCCGACTGGCCTGAGTCCTGCTGGATGAGGTCGCGGAGGGTGCGGGCGGCGAGGTTGGTGGTGGCGACGCCGGAGCCGACGTAGCCGCCGGCCCAGCCGAGGCCGGTGGAGCGGTCGAGGGTGACCGTGGCGCACCAGTCGCGGGGGACGCCGAGGACGCCGGACCAGGCGTGGGTGACGGCGATGTCGGAGAGTTGAGGGAAGAAGCGGACGAGGATTTCGCGCAGGGCTCTGACCGTCGACGGCTGCGTGCGGCCGTCGTTGTCGGTGCGGGAGCCGAAGCGGTACGGGACTCCGCGGCCGCCGAGGGCGATGCGGTCGTCGGCGGTGCGTTGGGCGTACATGTAGGCGTGGGCCATGTCGCCGAGGGTTTCGCGGCCTTCCCAGCCGATGGATTCCCATTGGGCGGCGGTGAGGGGCTCGGTGGCGATCATGGAGGAGTTCATGGGGAGCCAGGTGCGTTTCTGGCCCTTCAGGGAGGCTGTGAAGCCTTCCGTGCAGCGCAGTACGTAGGGGGCGCGGACGGTGCCGTACGGGGTGACGGCGTGTTTGGGTCTGATCTCGGTGACGGGGGTCGACTCGTGGATCGTGACGCCGAGTGCCTCGACGGCCGCCGCGAGGCCCTTGAGGAGTTTGACGGGGTGGAGGCGGGCGCCGTGCGGGGTCCAGCTGGAGCCGACGGCGTCGGCGACGCGGATGCGGTCGGCGGTCTCGGCGGCGCCGTACAGCTCGCGGTCCTTTTCGCCGTACGAGAGTTCCGTGTCGTGGAAGGTCTTCAGGCGGGCCAACTGGGCGGGGGTGTAGGCGACTTCGAGTACGCCGCCCTGGTGGATGTCCGCGTCGATGCCTTCTTCTCCGGTGACGCGGACGACCTCGGTGACCGTGTCGTTCATGGCGTGCTGGAGGCGTACGGCGGCCTCGTGGCCGTGCAGGCGTGCGTACCGGTCGCGGCCGGCGATGCCGTTGTAGAGCCAGCCGCCGTTGCGGCCGGAGGCGCCGTAGCCGCAGAACTTCTGTTCCAGGACGGTGATCCGCAGGAAGGGGGCGGCTTTCTTCAGGTAGTACGCCGTCCACAGGCCGGTGTAGCCGCCGCCGACGATGACGATGTCGGCGCTCGCGTCTCCGGGGAGGGGTTCGCGGGGGGTGGGGAGGCCTTCTTGCGCGTACCAGAACGATATTCCGCCGTTGACGACGGTGCGGGGTGCGCGGGGTGCGCTGTCGGCCGTGCGGGCTGGGTTTGCCGCGTCCGTCGCGTGGGTGGCCTCGGTCGCCTCGGTCGCGCTTCCCGCGCTTTCCGTGCTGCTCATGCGCGGGACGTTAGCTTCTCCGGGTGGCGGGTGTCTCCTTCGGGTTCCATGCTTTTCCGTGCTCTTGGACAAGCGGGGCCCGACTTACGGAGTGAGGGGTGAGGGGCGGCGGTGACGGTGACGGGCTGGGACGCGGGGCTGCTGGCGCGGGGAGAGGAGTTCCTGGAGCGGTGGGGGCTGCGGCGGGACGGGGCGCCGATGGGCGGTCGGGTCGCGGTCGTGCTGCCGGTGGTGTGCGGTGACGGGACGCGGGCCGCGCTGAAGCTCCAGGACATCGACGACGAGACGGTCGGTGAGGGGCTCGCGCTGCGGACCTGGGGCGGCGACGGTGTCGTACGGCTGCTGGACGAGGACGCGGCGACCGGCACGATGCTGCTGGAGCGGCTCGACGGGGGACGGTCGCTGGCGGCCGTGCCGGATGTGCTGGAGGCGACCGGGATTCTGGCGGGGCTGCTGGCGCGGGTCACGGCTGTGGCGGCGCCGGAGGGGATGCGGCGGCTGGGGGACATCGTGGCGGGCATGGTCGAGCGGTTGCCGCCCGTGCTCGATTCCCTTGCCGCTGAGGATGACCGGCGGCTGTTGAAGGACTGTGCGGCGGCGGTACGTGAGGTCGCGGGCGAACCCGGGGACCGGTTGCTGCACTGGGACCTGCACTTCGAGAACGTCCTGGCGGCCGAGCGCGAGCCCTGGCTGGTGATCGATCCGAAGCCGCTCGCCGGGGACCCGTGTTTCGAGTTGTTGCCCGCGCTCTGGAACCGGTTCGAGGAGGGGCGGTTGATGCGCCGTTTCGACCTGCTGACGGAGGCGTTGGGTGTGGACCGGGAGCGGGCGCGGGCCTGGACGCTGGGGCGGGTGCTGCAGAACTCGTTGTGGCGGGTGGAGGAGAGGGAAGGGGAGGGAGAGGGAGAGGGGGAGAGGGAAGGGGAAGGGGAAGGGCTGGATGCCGAGCAGGTCGCCATCGCCCGGCTGCTGCTTGGGCGTTGAGCTGTGGCTGGTGGGCGGTGGCTGGTGGGCGGTGGCTGGTGGGCGGTGGGCGGTGGGCTCCGGGGTGTCGTAGCGTGCCCGCATGATTCGTACGGCGACTCCCGCTGATGTTCCGGTGATCCACTCCATGGTTCGTGAACTGGCCGAGTACGAGAAGGCGGTGGATGAGGCCAGGGCGACCGAGGAGCAGTTGCGTGAGGCGCTCTTCGGGGAGCGGCCCGCCGCGTTCGCGCACGTCGCGGAGGACGCGGGGGGTGTGGTGGTCGGGTTCGCGCTGTGGTTTCTGAATTTCTCGACGTGGCGCGGGGTCCATGGGATCTACCTGGAGGACCTTTACGTGCGGCCGGAGGCGCGCGGGGGTGGGCACGGGAAGGCGCTGCTCGCCGAGTTGGCGCGGATCTGTGTGGTGCGGGGGTACGAGCGGCTGGAGTGGGCGGTGCTCGACTGGAACCGGCCGTCGATCGATTTCTACGAGGCGTTGGGTGCGCGGGCGCAGGATGAGTGGACGGTGTATCGGCTGACGGACGGGGCGTTGGGTGCACTCGGGTCACGGGACTGAGCTGGGGAAGTCAGGGGAGTGGGGAGTGGGGAGTGCGTCGGGCCGGTGGGGTGTCACGGTTCCAGGATCACTTTGCCGATCGTTCCCCGGGTTTCCAGCGCGCGGTGTGCGGTCGCCGCCTGCGCCAGGGGGAAGCGCTGGACGGCCGGGACGAGGCGGCCTTCGGCGGCTTCGGCGAGGGCGCGCAGTTCGAGGGTGCGTATGGGGTTGGGGCCGCCCGCCTTCTGCATCATCACGGGGCCGAGGACCGACTGGGACACGCCCTCGACGTGCAGCGGGGTGCCGTCGTGCAGGCCTTTGCCCGACCAGCCGAAGACGAGGTGCTGGGCGCCGGGGTCGGCGGTGGGGTCGCCGAGCAGGGCGACGGCTTCGCGGGCCGTGTCGCCGCCGACGCCGTCGAAGACGACGGTGGCCGCGCGGTCGCCGAGGAACCGCCTGACCTGGTCCGGCCAGCTCGGGTCCCGGTAGTCGACGGCGAGGTCCGCGCCGTTCTTCTCGACGCGTGCCACCTTCTCCGGGCCGCCGGCGAGGCCGATCACGGTGGCGCCGGCGTGCTTCGCGTACTGCACGAGGAGGGTGCCGATGCCGCCCGCGGCCGCCGGGATCACGGCGACGGAGGCGGGGCCGAGCTCGGTGAACTGCAGGATTCCCATCGTCGTACGTCCGGTGCCGATCATCGCGACGGCCTGTGCGAAGTCCAGGTTTCCGGGGATCTCGTGGACGCGGTCGACGTCCGTGACGGCGAGTTCGGCGTAGCCGCCGGGGGCGGAGCCGAGGTGGGCCACCACGCGCTTGCCGAGCCACAGGGCGGCGACGCCCTCGCCGAGGGACTCGACGGTGCCGGCGACCTCGCGGCCGGGGATGGTCGGGAGGGCGGGCAGTGCCGGGAGCGGGCCCTGGATGCCCTCGCGGATCGCGGTGTCGAGGAGGTGTACGCCGGCCGCGGCGACGGTGATACGGACCTGGCCCGGGCCCGGCTCGGGGTCCTCTGCCTGTTCGTACGAGAGGTTGTCGGCGGGGCCGAAGGCGTGGAGGCGGATGGCGTGCATGGGGGCTCCTCGGGGGCGTCGGGGGTTCCTCGGGGTGTTGTGCCGCGGGTCGTGAGGCTTGCCGTGCGGCTGTGTCGCCATCCTTTGACCTCAAGCGTGCTTGAGGTCAAGCCCCGCCCTGCTGCGGATGCCGAGTGCCAGGGTCACGGCCTCCAGTGCGCTGTTGAACGACACCTCCGAGAGCACGCCGGGAGCCGCCACCTGGTCGCCCGCGAGGTAGACGTCGTCGCCGCGGTCGACGCGTGGCCGGTCGCGCCAGCTGGTGCCTGGGTGGTCTACGGCGCCGGTGCGGCCGTTCGCGAGGGCCTCGTTGCGGTACGTGATCCGGTCGCGCCAGGCCGGGAAGCCGAGGTCGAGCAGTTCCTCGGCGCGGGCGATGCCGTCGGCGTGGGACTCGTGGGGTGCGATCGGGATCTGGCCCTGGATGAGCTGTTCGTTGGTTGGGGCGAGGGTGCGGTCCTGGGCCGTGAATCGCTCGATCCAGCCGGGCGCGTCCAGGTCGGACACGGCGAACGCGTCGCCGGTGGAGGTCCCCCCGATCATGGGGGTCCCCCCGCTCGACCGAAGTCGGGAGTGGGGGAGGAGCCGGGCGCGGGGGAGGGTGCGTACGGCCAGGTCGAGCAGGGCGGTGCGGCCGCTCGGCCAGGTCAGCGAGTCGTCCTTGAGGAGGGTGCGGGCGGCGTCGAGGGAGGTGGCGATGATCACGGGGCCGTGGTCGTCGGGGATGGTGTCGACGCGGGCCAGGGTTTCGACGCGTACGCCGAGGTTCCAGGCCCTTGCCGCCATACGGTCGATCACGCTCGCCCAGCCGCCGCGCGGGTAGTGCGCTTCCGGGGGCAGCTTCGTGGCGCGGCGCAGGCGTTCCTGGACGAAGGCGGCGGAGAGGGCGCCGGGGTTGTGGTGGAAGATCGCGACGGCGGAGTAGTTCGCGGCTGTGTTCGCGGCCTCTTCGCCGGCGATCGCGGTGGCCCAGGTTTTGAAGTCGGTCTCTATCGGGGCCTGTTCGGGTGTACGGCGCAGGAGTTTGAGCATCGCGAACGGTGGGGTGCGGCGGAGTGTGCCCTTGTGGCGGAGGCGGAGGCGGGCCGCTTCCAGGGGTGGGAGCGGGGCGAGTTCGCCGAGCAGGCCGCGCTGTTTGAGCCAGGTCCAGTGGGGGCCGCCCTTGTAGAGGGCGTGGGGGCCTTCGTTTGTTTTGTACGGGCCTTCGGCGGTGCGGGCTCGGCCGCCGAGGGTGTGGTGGGCTTCGTAGACGGTTACCTTGGCGCCTGCCTCTGCGGCGGTGATGGCTGCGGTGAGGCCGGCGAAGCCGCCGCCGACGATGGTGATGTGGTGTGTGGCGTGCGTGCGGGGCATGGCTGGGGGGCTCCCTTTGCTCCGGTGTCTTCTTCTTGTTTGACCCTTTGACTCTTCGTGGGGGTCGGAATGTGACATCGGGGGGAGTTTTGGCTGGTCGGGGGTGGGGTGGGGGCTCGTGGGGTGCGGGGGCGTGGGAGGGGATTGTCAGTGGGGACGTGCAGGATGGGGGGATGGCGAGCAGAGCGGTGAAGCAGGCAGGGGCGAAGAAGAAGGTAGGGGTGAAGGGGGCGCGGCGGCCTGAGGTGCGGTTGCCGCCGCTTGTGCCGTACGGGGGTGGTGGGCTGGAGCCGGACGGGGACTATGACGGGCTTGAGTTCAGTGCGGTGGACTTCGTGGGGCAGGACGGTGCGGGGGCGCGGTTCATGGACTGTGCGCTGACCGGGTGTGCGCTGGATGAGACGCGGCTGCATCATGCGCGCGTGCTCGACTCCGTGCTTACGGGGATACGGGGGGTCGGGACCGATTTCGCGTCGGCGACGTTCCGTGATGTGGAGCTGGTTGATGCGCGGTTGGGCGGGGTGCAGGTGCATGGGGCTGTGCTGGAGCGGGTGGTGGTGCGTGGGGGGAAGATCGATTATTTGAATCTGCGGGAGGCACGGCTCCGGGATGTGGTGTTCGAGGGGTGTGTGCTTGTTGAGCCGGACTTCGCGGGGGCTCGGTTGGAGCGGGTGGAGTTTGTGGACTGTGTGCTGAAGGGGGCGGACTTCAGTGGGGTGTCGTTGACGGATGTTGATCTGCGGCGGGCTGCGGAGCTGGATTTTGTGCGGGGGGTTGATCGGCTGGCGGGGGCGGTGATCAGTCCGGGGCAGTTGGTGGAGTTGGCGGGGGTTTTTGCTGCGGAGATGGGGGTGCGGGTGGTGGGGTTGGGGGAGTGAGGGGGCGCGTCGCTACCGCTCGGTTTGGCTCGGCTCGGTTGGGGGCGCGGTGCCGTTCGTTGTGGGGTCGGGGCCGTGCCGGTACGTCGAGTCCGCCGCCCTCCGGGTGTACGGCTGTCAGTTTTGACGGGAGCCGTTGATTGCAGGAGCCCTACGCGGCGGACTGCGACGTACCGGCACGGCCCGCTCCCGTTTGTACGGCGGGTGCGGGTGCGTTCGCCCTGCGGTGGCGGTCAGGGGAGCCTGGGGAAGCGGGACTCCAGTGTCCAGATGGCCGGGTTCTCGCGGAGTGCGTCGTGCATGTCGGTGAGGTCGGCCAGGAGGTCGTGGAGGAAGTCTCTGGACTCTCGGCGGAGTTCGGTGTGGGAGAAGGTCAGGGGCGGCTCGTCGGAGCGCATCCAGTCGGCCTCGATGTCGACCCAGCCGAAGCGGCGCTCGAAGAGCATGCGGTCGGTGGACTCGGTGAAGTCCAGTTCGGCGTGCTGGGGGCGGGCGGCGCGGCTGCCGAGGGGGTCCTGGTCGAGCTGCTCGACGATGTCGCAGAGTGCCCATGCGAAGTCGAGTACCGGTACCCATCCCCAGGCTGTGGACAACTCCCGGTCCGCCTTCGTGTCGGCCAGGTACACGTCCCCGCAGAATAGGTCGTGCCGCAGCGTGTGGACGTCCGCGCGGCGGTAGTCGGTCTGCGGGGGATCGGGGAAGCGGGAGGAGAGGGCGTAGCCGATGTCGAGCACGTGGGTGATGGTGTCATGTCGTCTTAGGATCACCGGCGTGCCCCGATCTGTGACTGTTGTCGCCTTCGCTGTGCTGGGTGTTCTCGTCCTCGGTGCGTGTGAGGGAGAGGTGCGGGGTGGTGAGGGGGCTTCCGGTGTGGGGGATCCGTATTTTCCGAAGGCGGGTAATGGTGGGTATGACGTCACGCATTACGGCCTGACTCTCGACTATGACCCCGAGGTGCGTCGGCTGACGGGGGAGGCGGAGATCGAGGCGAGGGCGGAGGAGGAGCTGAGTGCCTTCAGTCTTGATCTCAAGGGGATGGAGGTCGAGTCGGTGGAGGTGGGGGGCGAGGATGCTCGCTTCGATCGGAGTGGGGGTGGGGGTGGGGGGCAGGAGTTGGTTGTTCGGCCGGCCGGAGGTCTTGGGGAGGGTGATGTCTTCACGACTGTCGTCCGTTACTCCGGGAGGCCGGTGACCGTCACCGATCCGGACGGGTCGGAGGAGGGCTGGTTGCGGACTGCGGATGGTGCCCTCGCGCTGGGGGAGCCCGTTGGGTCGATGGCGTGGTTTCCCGGTAATCACCACCCGAGTGACAAGGCGACGTACGACATCACGGTGAGTGTGCCGGAGGGGCTGAAGGCCGTTTCCAACGGGGAGTTGCGGAGTTCGGAGACGGAGGGGGGCCGTGCCACTTTCGTCTGGCATGTCGGGGAGCCGATGGCCTCGTACGTGGCGACGGTCGCGGTGGGGGAGTTCGAGACGCGGGTGTCGAAGACCGGGGACGGTCTGCCGGTGTACGTGGCCGTTGATCCGGGGGAGGTGAAGGCGAGTGCCGAGGTGCTGGCCCGTATTCCCGAGGTTGTGGAGTGGGCGGAGCTGAACTTCGGGCCGTATCCCTTCTCGTCGACCGGTGCGATCGTCGATCGGGAGGGTGACGCGGGGTACGCCCTGGAGACCCAGAACCGGCCGGTCTTTCCCGGCGCGCCCGGTATCGGTCTCCTCGTCCACGAGCTGGCGCACCAGTGGTACGGGAACTCCGTGACGCCCGAGTCCTGGCGGGACATGTGGCTCAACGAGGGCTTCGCGACGTACGCCGAGTGGTTGTGGGACGAGGACCACGGCGGGGACTCGGCCCAGGATGTCTTCGACGCGCTCTACGAAGGTGACTACTTCGACAGCGAGGCGGAGGAGGCGGCCGTGTGGGCCTTTCCGCCCGCTGAACCGTCGAGTGCCGCGCATCTCTCCGACAGTCCGGTGTACGAGCGGGGCGCCATGGTGCTCCACAAGGTCCGCCAGACGGTTGGCGATGAGATTTTTTACGAGATCCTTCGGGGCTGGGCGGGGGCCCATCGGCACGGCAACGCGGACACGGCCGACTTCACGGCGTACGTGGAGAAGAAGGCGCCGGGGGAGGACTTCTCGGGGATCTGGGCGGAGTGGTTGTACGGGGAGGGGAAGCCCGCCAAGCCCTGAGGAGTCCGGTTGGGCTGCGGGGGTTCTTCTCTAGTTCAGGATCTTGCGGAGTACCGCGCAGGGGCGGCCCAGTTGGCGGTCCTTGCGGTGGCCGATGATCTCGTATCCGAGTGCGGTCCAGAAGGCGAGTGCCTTGGGGTTGTTGTCGAGTGCCGCGAGTCGTACGGCGTTCCGGTCGGCCGACCGGAACCGTTCCTCGATGGCTGTCGCCAGCTTGCGTCCGTATCCCTGCCGTTGCTCTGCCGCGTCCACGAGGAGCAGGCCGATCCACGGGTCCGGGTCGGTGGGGTCGGGGTGGTGGGTGAGGGTGATCGCCACCCCTACGAGCCGTCCGGTGCTGCGGGCGAGCAGCACCTCCACGTCCGGGTTCACGAACTCGTCGGCGAGGGCGGTGGCGACCTGCTCCGGGCGGATGTCGTCCGGGTCGGGGAAGTCGCCGCTCAGGGCGTAGAAGTCGCGGTTGGAGGCGTAGAGGGCGGTGAGTTCGGTGAGCAGTTCGCCGGGGAGGGCGCCGTCCACGGGGGTGAGGCGTTCGAGGATCACGCCGGGCAGGTTAGCCGCGTCGCGTGGGTTCCGGCGGGGGTGGGGGCGGAGGTTGTGGGCGGGAGGAGAGTCTCCCGGCCGGTACGGGAAGAGCCCCCGGCCCGGGTGTCCGGGTGGGGGCTCTTCTCGACCGCTGTGTGCGGGGACTGCTGGGTACTACGGCTCAGACGTTGACGCCGAAGTCCTGGGCGATGCCCACCAGGCCGGAGGCGTAGCCCTGGCCGACGGCGCGGAACTTCCACTCGGCGCCGTTGCGGTAGAGCTCGCCGAAGACCATGGCGGTCTCGGTGGCCGCGTCCTCGGAGAGGTCGTAGCGGGCGATCTCGGCGCCGCCGGCCTCGTTCAGGATGCGGATGTAGGCGTTGCGGACCTGGCCGAAGTTCTGCGAGCGGTTCTCCGCGTCGTAGATCGAGACCGGGAAGACGATCTTGTCGATCTCGGCCGGGAGGCCCGCGAGGTTGACCTTGATCGCCTCGTCGTCGCCGGCACCTTCACCCGTGCGGTTGTCGCCCGTGTGGACGATCGTCTTGTCCGGGGTCTCCTTGTTGTTGAAGAAGACGAAGTGTCCGTCCGAGTAGACCTTGCCCTCAAGGTTGACCGCGATGGCCGAGGCGTCCAGGTCGAAGTCGGTGCCCGTGGTGGTGCGGACGTCCCAGCCGAGGCCCACGGTGACGGCGGTCAGGCCCGGAGCCTCCTTGGTGAGCGAGACGTTGCCACCCTTGGACAGGCTTACAGCCATTGTTGGGAGTCCCTTCCCTCGTTGCGTACGTGCGTGGTGCTCGTACGTTTGGGCTTCGTACGGGCACGAAGCTACAGCTACCCCTATGAACGCCGTGCGGCGAACCAAGGTTCCAGCTCTCTTTACTATCTTTACCTTCGCGCTGCGGAGGCGCGGTGAAAAACGGGTGACGTGAGCCGGTCACACACGCGACCATGGACCCCATGTCCGGTCCCCACGTCATTCGCGGCTCCGTCTCGCTTCCCGAGGCCGAGCTCATGTGGCGTTTCTCGCGTTCCTCCGGACCCGGTGGACAGCACGTCAACACGTCCGACTCCCAGGTCGAGCTGCGGTTCGACCTCGCGAAGACGGAGGCGCTGCCGCCGGTGTGGAAGGAGCGGGCCCTCGACAGGTTGGCCGGGCGGCTCGTCGACGGGGTCGTCAGCGTGCGCGCCTCCGAGCACCGGTCGCAGTGGCGGAACCGGGAGACCGCGGCCGTACGGCTCGCTTCCCTGCTCGCCGAGGCCACCGCCCCGCCGCCCAAGCCGCGCCGGGCCACCCGTATCCCCCGCGGGATCAACGAGCGCCGGCTGCGGGAGAAGAAGCAGCGGTCGGACACCAAGCGGGGGCGCGGCGGTCGGGGCTGGGATTAGGGCCCGGGGGCTCTGGGCCCGGTAGGGCAGCGGCTGTCGGCGCGAAGGGCTGTCACATTCGTGGTCCGCGATCCGTCAACGCATCGACGGACTGCGGCGAGGAGATGTGACGGATGAGCGGCAACGAAGAACGTGGGCACGGGAGCCGGAGCGAGAAGGAGTTTCTCGCCGAGCGGTTCGAGGCGCATCGCGGGCATCTGCGGGCGGTCGCCTATCGCATGCTCGGGTCGCTCTCCGAGGCCGACGACGCCGTGCAGGAGGCCTGGTTCAAGCTGAGCCGGTCGGACACCGGCGGCGTCCAGAACCTGGGCGGCTGGCTGACCACCGTGGTCGGGCGGGTCTGCCTGGACATGCTCCGCACCCGCCGGACCCGGCACGAGGAGCCCCTGGACGACCTGGACGCCCGGGGCGTACGCGCACCGGAGCCGCTCGTCAGCTCCGCGAGCGGTGTCGATCCCGAGCAGGAGGTGCTCCTCGCCGACTCGGTGGGCCTCGCCCTGCTCGTCGTCCTGGAGACGCTGACCCCCGCCGAACGGCTCGCCTTCGTGCTGCACGACCTGTTCGCGGTGCCGTACGAGGAGGTCGCGCCCGTTGTGGGGCGTACGCCGACAGCGGCCCGGCAGCTCGCCAGCCGTGCCCGGCGGCGGGTCCAGGGTGGGGCGCCCGCTCCCGACGCGGACCCTGCGCGGCAGCGGGAGGTCGTCGATGCGTTCCTTGCTGCCGCGCGTGACGGTGACTTCGACGGGCTGGTGGCGGTTCTTGCGCCGGACGTTGTGGTGCGGTCCGGGGCGGTGGTTGTTCGGGGGGCGGCGGATGTGGCGGCGGGGGCTCAGACGTATGCGCATCTGGCCCGGGTTTCCCGGCCCGCTCTGGTCAACGGGGTGGCGGGGGTTGTCGTGGTCGAGGGTGGGCGGGCGGTGAGGGTGCTTGCGTTCACGGTCGCGGACGGTCGTATCGCCGCGATCGACATGGTCTCCGACCCTGGCTTGCTCGACCGCCTTGACCTGACGGTCCTTGATGTCGACGGCTGAGTGAGCGTCTTTGGGGGCTGGGCTCGGAGGGTGGTTCGTCGGCTGCGGGCCGTGGGGGCTGGGCGCGCAGTTCCCCGCGCCCTTGGCTGGAGGCGCCCTGACGGGCGCCTCCAGCCTCCTATCCCAACTGGCGGTAACGGCCCCGGAAGTACGTCAGTGGGCCGGTCTCGCCCCCCGGCGCCCCCGCCGTCAGCACTCGGCCGATCACCAGGGTGTGGTCGCCTGCCCTCACTACCTGTTCCGTTCGGCATTCCAGGGTGGCCAGGGCGCCGTGGACGAGGAGGGCGCCGGACGTCTCGCCGCGTTCGTAGGGGACGTCCTCGAAGAGGAGGCGGTCGGAGATGCGGTTCTTCATGGCGAAGCGGCTCGCGATGTGGCTCTGGTTCTCGGCGAGGACGGAGACGGCCCAGAGGGGCTGTTCGTCGAGGAGGTCGTCCATGCGGGAGCCCTCGCGGAGGCTGATCAGGACCAGCGGAGGATCGAGGGAGACGGACATGAAGGAGGTGGCCGTCATGCCGATGTCCTCGCCGCTCGGGCCCTGGGGATCGGTCTGTGCCTCGTGCGCGGTCACCAGCACCACGCCCGCGGCCAGCCGGGACATGGCGGCGCGGAACTCGTCGTTGCTCACCCCATCAGCATGCACGGATGGGACGGGAGGAGCGGAAGGGGGAGTGTTCAGCACGGGAAAACGCTAGTCTCCGGTCGGCGTACGACACATCGGACCAAGGCCCGAAGCGGGTCCTAGGACCACCGACGGACGCGGCCCACGCTCTCTACCAGGAGTGCGCACATGTCACACAAATTTGCGCTCAGTAAACGCCCGGCGAAAACACGGAAACTCTACTCAATTGTTCATGTTCTGTTGTGACTTGAGTCACAGGTGCCATATTTTGTTGACCCTGTGTACCGAGTGAGCAGCGCGCTGTGATTCAGTGGCGGGGGCGCTGCAATCAGTACGCGCCAGTAGGCGCGATCAGTGGGCGATGAGTACCGACGAGAAGCCTGGATAACTCTGGAGTTGCTGTCGAGGTCTCGGGGAGAGCGAGCATGGAGACCGAGTCGGAGCCGTACGTCCGCCTTGCGACCCTGCGGCAGCTGCATCAGGTCATGGCGGACATGAACACGGCCCGCAGCTTGGCCGACACGCTTCAGACCGTCGCCGACGGAGTCGTGAACGGTCTCGGCTACGAACTGGCCTGCGTCAACCTCGTACGGCCCGACGGCGATCTCGTGGTCGCCGCCCTCGCGGGCAACTCCGCCGCCGAGGCACTCATCACCGGACGCGTCGGCTCCCGCGCCTCCTGGGACCGACGGCTGACCATGGGCGAGGCCTGGGGCGATCTGCGCTTCATACCGCACACCGAGGGCTGGGTCCTCGACGAGGACGACGTCCCGCAGTGGTACACCGACGGGCCCGCGCCGCGCTTCGAGGACGAGTGGCACCCCGCCGACCGCCTCTTCGCCCCCATGCACACCCCGGGCGTCTCCGGCGGCTCCAACGGCGAGCTGATAGGCGTCCTGTCCGTGGACCGGCCGCGCAACGGCCGCCGGCCGGGCGCCTGGGGGCGGGAAGCGTTGCAGATGTACGCGTTCCAGGCCGCCATCGCGATCAGCAACGCCCGGCTCCGGGCCAACATGCAGCGCGCACTGGTCAGGCTGGAGAGGGAACAGCAGGCTCTGCGCGCCAGTGAAGAGAGCTTTCGGCAGGCCTTCGAGTACGCGCCCTCCGGCATGGCCGTCGCCGAGATGGGCGGCGACCAGCACGGCCGGATCCTGCGGACGAACGACGCGCTGTGCCGCCTGCTCGGCCGCCCAGCCTCCGCGATGCGCCGCTACTCCTTCTCCGACCTGGTCCACCCCGAGGACATCGGCACCCTGCTCAGGACCTCCGCCGAGGGCGGGCGCGCGGAACTGCGGCTCGGGCGCCGCGACGGTACGTATCTCTGGGTGTCGCTGCGCAACAGCGTGGTCGCGGACGCCGCCGACGGGCCGCGGTTCCTGCTCACCCACGTCGAGGACATCGAGGAGCGCAAGCGCCGCGAGCTCCAGCTCGCCCACCGCGCCTCGCACGACTCGCTCACCGGCCTGCCGAACTCCGCCGAGCTGCGCTCCCGGCTCGGCGCCCGGCTGTGCAGCCGGCCCACGGAGACCGAGCCCGGCGTGGTCGACTCGATCGACGCGGCGTACGGGCACGGGCCGGCCGAGCACAGCGCGACCGGCGCGGGGGTGTACGACGCGAACGGGCACGGCTTCGACTACCGGCCGCGGTCGGAGTCCTTCGACGCCTACGACCACCATGTGCACACCGTCGCGCCCGAGGGGCTGACGGACGACGGGACCAAGGGGCTCGCGGTGCTCTTCTGCGACCTCGACGGCTTCAAGTCGATCAACGACCGCTTCGGGCACAACGCCGGCGACTCGGTGCTGATCGAGGTGGCCCGGCGGCTGAGCGGGGCCGTGCGGGACGGGGACACGGTCGCCCGGCTCGGCGGTGACGAGTTCGTCGTCCTCGCCGACGGGCTCGGCCGGGCCGACGCGCAGGACCTCGCGGTGCGGCTGCGCAACGAGATCATCCAGCCGATCAGGGTCGACGGACGCGTCATGCGGGTCGGCGCCAGCTTCGGTATCGGATGGGCACATTGCGGCATGACGGCGGACGAGGTCTTGCAGTCCGCCGACGAGCGGATGTACATAGAGAAACGGTCTCGTCCCAAAGCGCACAGACGTGCGGGCTGATCCGCAGGTCAGCGATGTGATGCGATCCGAGTCACCCGTTTGGGGCAGCGCGAGCGGGTAGGCTCGCCTTTCGATCCCACGTACCGCATCTGTACCGCACCCGCTAGGAGACCAAGGGATGACGCCCGGCAACAACGGCGCGAGCACGCCCGAGGACGACGACCCGTTCGGCTACCTCTACGAGGACGGGCAGGCCGCCGGAGCCCAGCCGCCGAGCGGTGGCGGTGGCTACGGCTACCCCGGCTCGGTGAACCGGGTGCGACCGGTCGGTGAGCGTCAGTACGGCCAGCCCGCCGCGCCGACCGCCCCGACCGCGCAGTACGGGCAGCAGGTGCCCCCGCAGCAGGCGGCGTACGGCCGGCCGAACGCGAACTACTCCGCGCCCGAGACCTTCCCCGGCGGTGCGCCCACCACGTACCAGCCGCTGCCCGCCAACGGCGGTGGCGGCCGGGGCCGAGGTTCCAACGGGCCCAACACCAAGGGTCTCCTGATCGGCGCCGTCGCCGTGGTCGCGGCCGTGGTGATCGGCATCGGCGTCGCCATGCTGGGCGGCGACGACGAGGGCGACAAGGGCGGCGACGCGGCGGGAGCGAAGCCGTCGGGCGCCAACAGCGTCCAGCCGAGCGAGACGGCGTCCAAGGCCGCCGGGGACCCGGCCGACCTGCCGAAGATCGACGCGAAGGCGCTGCGTCTTGAGGGCGGCACGACCATTGATACCCAGTTCGACGGCGCGAAGGCGGCCGGCGGTGTGTACGTGACGGGCTTCAACCAGGTCGGCGCCAAGGTCGTGTGGACCGTCCGCGACATCGGGAAGGCCGGGTCCTACCGGCTGGACGTGCGTTACGGCATTCCGGGCGTCGCCGCCGACGCGACCCTCGTGGTCAACGGCAAGGCGAACACCGCGCCGCTGAACATGAAGAACTTCATCGGTGAGGCGGGAGCCCCGAAGGGCGACTGGGAGAAGGGCTGGCAGACCACGTGGGCGCCGGTCACCCTGAACAAGGGGACCAACACCATCGAGGTCGCCTGCAACGACGGCAACAAGTGCGACGCGGTTCTCGACCAGCTGTCACTCAGCAAGCTCAAGTAGTCGTAGAGCTCATGAGGCCGTAAGCGGAAAGCAGGTGTGGCCCGCCGGCACCGGCGGGCCACACCTGCTTTTCCATCCCCGTCCGGGTCACGGCCCGGCGGACGTCATCCCCAGACGGCCATGCTCTTCACCGGCCAGGGAGTGCTCCCCGAGTAGTGGCCCGGCTTGATGTCGAAGTGACTGCCGTAGCACGAGGCGTCCTTGTAGACGGTGATGAGCTTGTTGCTCTGGTTGGACACCGTGCGGCCGCTGCGCGGGTAACAGCCGTTCGCCTTGCCGTAGGTGTGCTTCGTTCCCCCGAAGTTGGCCTTCGTCCACGTGCAGATGTTGTCGCTCGTGCACCTGGGCGCGGCGGACGCGGTCTGTGCGGTGAGCGGCAGGGTGGCGATCAGCGTGGCGCCGGCCAGCGCGAATAGACGCATCTTCATAGTGAGTTACTTCGCCTTCTTGGACATGATGTGGTCGCCCGCGATCTTGCCAACCTTGTGATCGGGGGGCAACCGGGTTCCTGTGGTCGAGGCGGGGGTCCCGCCGGAGGCGCCTGCCCGCAGGCCGCTCTCAGGCGGCGGTGGCCTCGCCCGTCACCGACACCCCGCCCAGCAGATCCTCGTACGCCTGGCGGTCGAACTCGCCCGCCACCGGCGCCAGTACGGTCGCCGCGGCCAGGGCCACCGAGCGGGACAGGCGTTCCGGCCAGGGCAGGCGCTCCACCAGACCCGACAGCAGGCCCGCGACCACCGAGTCGCCAGCGCCCGTCGGATTGCCGTGGACCGTGCGGGGCGGAGTGGCCCGCCACTGGCCCTCGGGGGTCGCGGCGAGGAGGCCCGCCGGGCCCAGGGAGGCCACGACCGCGTGGGCGCCGCGGCGGCGGGCGTCACGGGTGGCCTGGAGCGGCTCGTGGGCGCCGGTGAGTTCGGCCAGTTCGTCGGCGTTCGGCTTGACGATGTCGGGGCGGGCGGCGACCCCGCGGCGCAGGGGTTCACCGCTGGTGTCCAGCAGCACCGGGACCCCCGACGCCCGTGCCGTGCGGACGAGCCCGGCGTACGCGCCCACCGGCACCCCGGGCGGCAGGCTGCCGCACAGCGCCACGGCTGAGGAAGCGCGCAGCAGATCCTCGTACGCCTCCTGGAAGGCGGACCACTCGGTGGGGGCGATCAGAGGGCCGGGCTCGTTGAGTTGAGTCGTGTCACCGGTCGACGTGTCGGCGATCGCGATCGTGCGGCGGGTCGAACCCGTCACCGGGACCAGCGCGTCCACGACGCCCGGGGTGTGCGTGAGCTGGTGTTGGAGGGAGCGCCCCGTCGCACCGCCCGCGAAGCCCGTCACCGTCACCTCGTGACCGAGGGCCGCGAGCACCCTGGCCACGTTCAGACCTTTGCCGCCCGGCCGTTCGGTCACGTCGGTGACCCGGTGCGAGGCGTGCGGACGCAGCGCCCGTACGCGGTACGTGATGTCGAGAGCGGTATTCAGCGTGACCGTGAGGATCACCTGGGCCGACCTCCCTCGAAGAGAACCGTCTACTCGAACTACTCGAAGAGAACCATCAAGTAGACGCGGCGAACAGCTTGTTGGTTGTTCCGGAGGCCCGATCATGCCAAAGACGACGGCGGTCGGCCCAGTCCTCCAGGCCAACCGCCGTCGGGCAACAGTCGGGCAACAACCGGAAGAATCACCCCAGTCGGGGATCGACCACCCATTCGCCCCGGCGCATCACGCCCTTGAGTTCGAAACCGGCGTCGAGCACCACCAGGTCCGCGTCCTTGCCCGGCTCCAGCGAACCCACCCGGTCGTACCTGCCCAGCAGCCGCGCCGGGTTGGCGGAGACGGCCGCGACGACGTCCTCGACGGGCAGCCGGTCCACGGTCACCGCCCGCTTGAAGGCCCGGTCCTGGGTCAGCGTCGAGCCCGCGATCGAGCCGCCCTCCACCAGCCGCGCCACGCCCTCGCTGACCTCGACCTCCAGCGGGCCGAGCATGTAACGGCCGTCGCCGAAGCCCGCCGCGTCCATGGCGTCCGTGATGAACGCCACCCGGCCGGCGCCCGCGTGATGGAACGCCAGCTGGAGGGAGGCGGGGTGCAGATGCGTACCGTCGTTGATCAGCTCGACCGTGACCCGCTCGTCCTCCAGGAGGGCCGCGATCGGGCCGGGCGAGCGGTGCCCGAGGGTGGGCATCGCGTTGAACAGGTGCGTCGCCACCGTGGCGCCCGCGTCGATGGCCTCGACCGTCTGCTCGTACGTCGCGTCCGTGTGCCCGATCGCCGCAATCACGCCGTGTTCGGCCAGCAGGCGTACGGAGTCGACGCCGCCCGGCAGTTCGGTGGCGAGCGTGACCATGCTGGCCCGGCCGCGCGCCGCGTCGATCAGCTTGCGGACCTCCGCCGGGTCCGGGTCGCGCAGCAGCTCCTCGGAGTGCGCGCCCTTGCGGCACGGCGAGATGAACGGCCCCTCGAAGTGGATGCCCGCGATGTCGCCCTGCTCGGCCAGCTCGGAGAGCAGTCCGGCGCGCTGGGCGAGGCCGTCCATGTCGCCGGTGACGGTGGAGGCGACGAGGGTGGTCGTGCCGTGCAGGCGGTGGGTGTGGATGCCCTTGAGGATCTCCTCGACCGTGCCCGAGGTGAAGGAGGCTCCGCCGCCGCCGTGGTTGTGCATGTCGACGAAGCCGGGCACCAGCCAGTGGTTTCGCAGGTCCAGGGTGGGGGCGCCCTCGGGAGCGCTGCCGGAGATCCGGGTGCCTTCGATGATTACGCGGCCGCCTGGCACCGTTCCGGTGGGGAGTACGACGTTGGCTCCGGTGAGGATCACGATCTGCGGGCCGGTGGGGGCTTGTCGCGCAGTTCCCCGCGCCCCTGACGGGGCGCCCTCGTGTGCCCGGTTCACAGTCATTGGGCGGTTACCTCCGAAGCGGGGGTGGAAGGGGTGGCCAGCAGGTCCCAGGCCAGGAGGCCCGCGCCGAGGCAGCCGGCCGTGTCGCCGAGGGCCGCGGGGACTATGGACGGCAGTTTCTGGAAGGTGACGCGCCGCTCGACCGCGGCCCGCAGCGGTGTGAACAAGGTTTCCCCCGCCTCGGCGAGACCGCCACCGATGATCAGGGTGCGCGGGTCCAGCAGGGTGAGCGCGGTGACGAGCCCGTCGGCGAGCGCGTCCACGGCCTCCTGCCAGACCTCGCGGGCCCGCGGGTCCCCGGACTCGACGGCCTTCGCGCAGTCCGCCGCGTCCGCCGCCGGGTCGCCGGACGCCTCGGCCCAGGCCTGGCTGACCGCCGCCGCGGACGCGAACCGCTCCAGACAGCCGCGCTGCCCGCACGGACACGGGGCGCCCCCGGGGCGTACGACGATGTGGCCGATCTCGCCCGCGAAGCCGTGCGCGCCCGCCTCCACCCGGCCGTCGATGCCGATGGCGCCCGCGATACCGGTGCCCAGCGGCACGAACAGGAAACGGTCGGCGCCCCGGCCCGCGCCGATCCGGCCCTCGGCGAGCCCGCCGGTGCGCACGTCGTGGCCGAGGGCCACCGGAACTCCGTACAGCCGCTCGCTGAGCAGATCCCGCAGGGGTACGTCGCGCCAGCCGAGGTTGGCCGAGTACGCCGCGATGCCGCGGTCGGCGTCCACGATGCCGGGGACGGCGACGCCGGCGGCCGCCGCGGGCTCGCCGAGACGGCGTTCCCCGTGGGCGCGCAGGTCGGCCGCGAAGGCGAGGATCGACTCGACCACGGAGTCCGGGCCGCGCTCCCGTCCCGTGGCACGGCGGGCCTGATGGAGCAGCGCGCCGTCCGCCCCCACGAGGGCGGCCTTCATCCCGGTGCCGCCCACATCGAGGGCGATGACATGTCTCACGGGGGACAGTGTCGCCTCTTACCCCATGAGAGGTCTAGTCCACTCGCGTGGTGTAGACCTTAGAGCGAAAATTGGGAATCGAAAGTTCCGGTCGCACATGTGAATCGATCGTGTGAATCGTCCGGGTGGATCCGGTGTGCGACGACAGGGTTCGACGACAGAGTTGGGGACGGTAGCGGTGCAGCGGCGAGTGGCAGGTCTGATCGCGGTGATTTCCGCGCTGGGCATGACGGCGACCCTCGGTGGCTGCGGCGGTTCCGCCGCGGCCGGGGACGTCACGCTGAGACTTGTCGCGGCCGAGTACGGCGACTCCAAGGCGAACAGCTCCCAGAAGTACTGGGACAAGCTCGTCAAGGAGTACGAGAAGACGAACCCCGGGACCAGGATCGAGGTCAGCGTCCACTCCTGGAACGACGTGGACGCCAAGGTCAAGAAGATGGTCGACGAGGGCGACGCGCCCGACATGGCGCAGATCGGCACGTACGCCGACTACGCCGCCAAGAACCAGCTCTACCGGGTCGACGACCTGCTCTCCATACCCACCCAGGCCGACTTCGTGCCGCAGCTCACCGAGGCGGGTCAGGTGGAACGGACGCAGTACGGCATGCCGTTCGCCTCCTCGACGCGGCTGCTCTTCTACAACAAGAAGCTCTTCGCCGACGCGGGCCTCACCCCGCCGCGGAGCTGGAGCGAGCTCGCGGCCGACGCGAAGGCCCTCAAGTCCGCCGGCGTGAAGTACCCGTACGCGCTGCCGCTCGGGCGGGAGGAGGCGCAGGCCGAGACCATGATGTGGCTGCTGAGCGGCGGCGACGGCTACACCGACGGCGTCGGTTCGTACCACATCGACTCCGAGCAGAACATCAAGACGTTCAACTGGCTCAAGGACGAACTGGTCGAGAAGGGGCTCACCGGACCGGTAGCGCCCGCGAACCTCAACCGCGCCCAGGCCTTCGCGGCGTTCACGCGCGGCGAGGTCGGCATGCTCAACGGCCACCCCACGCTGATGCGGGCCGCCGCCGCGAAGGGCGTGAAGTTCGGCATGGTGCCGATGCCCGGCGTCGACGGCCGGGCCAAGGCGACGATGGGTGTCGCCGACTGGATGATGGCCTTCAAGCAGAACGACCACGCCGAGCAGATCGGCGACTTCCTCGACTTCGTGTACAGCGACAAGAACGTGCTCGCCTTCTCCCGTGAGTACGACCTGCTGCCCGTCACCGCGTCCGCCTCCGACGCGATGGCCGGGGCCGAGGAGGACGCGGACCTCGTCCAGTTCCTCGACGAACTGCCCAACTCCGAGCTGTATCCCGTCGGCAAGACGTCCTGGGCGTCGGTCAGCGCGGACATCAAGCAGCAGATCGGCAAGGCCGTGAGCCCGAAGGGGAATCCGGCGTCGATTCTCGGGCAGTTGCAGCGGGCCGCTTCCGCGGAGGAGGGCGCGTCGTAGGTCTGGGCCGGCTCGCGGCGGCTCTGTCGGTGGTGGCCGCTAACGTGCCGTCCATGACGGAAGAGGAGCCGGAGCTGACCGCGCAGGAGCGGGCCGTGCTCGCGCTGGAGCGGCGCGGGTGGCTTTCGCCTGGGGCCAAGGAGCGGGCGATACGGGAAGAGTTGGGGCTGGCGCCCGTGCGCTACTACCAGCTGCTCAACGCGCTGTTGGATGCGCCGCGGGCCCTCGCGCATGATCCGGTGACGGTGAATCGGCTGCGGCGGGTGCGGGATGTGCGGCGGGCCGAGCGGGAGGGGTGAGGCAGGCCGGGCTGGGTGTGTCGTCGGGTGCGGGTTCGTTGTGGCTGGTCGCGCAGTTCCCCGCGCCCCTGAAGGGCGGGCTACGCCCTGCCCTCCAGCCAGCCCGCGCACCCGCCAGCCCGGGCACCCAGCCCGCCCAGGAACTCCCCGACCGCCCGCGCATCTCCCAGCCTGCCCAGGCCCCCTTCAGCCCGTCCGGCGTTTGAGGACGAGGCCGTTCAGGCCGATAGGCGGGGGTCTGGGGGCGCAGCCCCCAGGGATGGGACGGGTAGGGGCGGCGGGGGCGAAGAAACGAAGCCTCGCGGCTAAGGTCGGCCTATGGTCAGTCAACCCGGCTCATCGTCGATGCCGACCCCCACGACCCCGGCGGGCCGCGACGGTCTGGAAGCCATCGTCGCGCGGCCCGACAAGGCCGTACTCGCCTTCGACTTCGACGGCACCCTCGCCCCGATCGTCCCCGACCCGGAACAGGCAAGGGCCCACCCGGACGCGGTCCCGGCCCTCGCCGCCCTCGCACCGAAGACGGCATCCGTGGCCGTGGTCACCGGCCGCCCCGCAGGCGTAGCGGTCCGCTACGGCGGCTTCGCCGGCGTCCCCGGCCTGGAGCACCTCGTCGTGCTCGGCCACTACGGGGCGGAACGCTGGGACGCCGTCACCGGCACGGTCCACGCCCCCGCCCCCGACCCCGGCGTCGCGGCGGTCCGAGCGGAGCTCCCCGGCTTCCTGGACGACATCGGCGCCTGGCGGGGCACCTGGATCGAGGAGAAGGGCCGGGCCGTCGCCGTCCACACCCGCCGCGCCCAGGACCCCCAGGCCGCCTTCGAGGCCCTGCGCGACCCCCTCGCCGAACTCGCCGCCCGCCACGGCCTGATCGTCGAACCGGGCCGGCTGGTCCTGGAGCTGCGCCCGCCGGGCATGGACAAGGGCGTCGCCCTGAGCGAGTACGTACGGGACGTCGGCGCCGAGTCGGTCATGTACTGCGGCGACGACCTGGGCGACCTGCCCGCCTTCGCCGCCGTCGACAAGCTCCGCTCCGAGGGCGTACCCGGTCTGCTGGTGTGCAGCGGCAGCAACGAGGTCACCGAACTCGCCGAGCGCGCCGACCTGGTGGTCGACGGCCCGGAGGGACTCGTACGCCTACTGGAAGGGCTCGCGGCCCAGCTAGCCCCGTAAGGGGCTAAGGGGCGCGGGGCTGTGACATTTTGCGGCTCCGCCGCGTGGACGCGCTCAGCCCCCACGCACCCGCAGTGTTCAATCGGTGCCGCGGCAGCGCTACGAGTCCAGCGCGTTCAACTGATCCAGAAACCACTGGGCCGGAGGCAGCGCGGTGGCCGCCGCGGCCAGCCGCTTCGTCCGCTCGGCCCGCTCGTCCAACGGCATCGTCAGCGCCTCGTGGAGGGCGCGGGCGGTGCCCGAGACGTCGTACGGGTTCACCGTGATCGCGTCCTCGCCCAGCTCCTCGTACGCCCCCGCCTCCCGGGACAGCACCAGCACGCAGCCGTCGTCCGACACGACCGGCATCTCCTTGGCGACGAGGTTCATGCCGTCCCGGATGGGGTTGACGAGGGCCACGTCGGCCAGCCGGTACGAGGCGAGGGAGCGCGCGAAGTCGTCCTTCATGTTCAGCAGGACCGGGGTCCAACCCGGCGTCCCGTACTGGGAGTTGATCTCCTCCGCCAGCCGCTCCACCTCGGCCATGTAGTCGCGGTACACGGCCAGGTCCTGGCGGGACGGGTACGCGAAGGCGACATGCACCACGCGCTCGCGCCACTCAGGCCGGTCCGTCAGCAGCTCCCGGTACGCCAGCAGCCCGCGCACGATGTTCTTGGACAGCTCGGTCCGGTCCACCCGCACGATCGCCTGCCGCGGCTTCCCGTCGGCCGTCGTCCCGATCTGCTCCCGCAGCTCCGCCATCCGCTCCGCCACGTCCGGCCGGTGCGACCGCTCGCGCAGGAAGTCCGCGTCCGCCCCGAGTCCGTGCACACCGATCCGCGTACCCGACGGAATCCCGGGGCCCAGCACGGCGTGACAGCACTCCGTGAAGGCGTCCGCCCAGCGCTGCGTCAGGAACGCGGCCCGGTCCGCGCCGAGGATGCCGCCGAGCACCTGGGCCGCGATGTCGTCGGGCAGCAGCCGGAAGTAGTCCGGCGGTGCCCAGGGCGTGTGCGAGAAGTGCCCGATGCGCAGGTCGGGACGGAGCTCGCGGAGCATCCGCGGCACCAGCGTCAGGTGGTAGTCCTGGACGAGGACGGCGGCACCGGGCGCGGCCTCCTCGGCCAGCGCCTCGGCGAAGGCGCGGTTGTACGTCTCGTAAGACGCCCACTGCCGCCGGAACTCCGCGTCGAAGACCGGCTCCAGCGGCGTCTGGTACAGCATGTGGTGGACGAACCACAGCGCGGAGTTCGCGATGCCGTTGTACGCGTCCGCGTGCACGTCGGCGTCGATGTCCAGCATCCGTACGCCCTGCTCGCCGACACCGCGCCTGACCGCCTCGCGGTCGCCGTCGCCGAGGGCCGAGCACACCCACAGCGCGCCCGTCTCGGGCCCGATCGCGGAGAGGCCGGAGACCAGGCCGCCGCCGCCGCGCTTGGCGTGGAGCGAGCCGTCCTCGCGTACGTCGTACGAGATCGGGCCGCGGTTCGATGCGACGAGGACGCTTGCCGCTTGGGTGGGAGCCATGCCTCGAAATCTAGCCCAGCCTCTATACGCTCAAACGTTCCCCTCGGCCGTATACGGGTGGCCGGGGGGTGTGTGGCGCGGGCGCCTGTGAGCTCGGGGGACCTGTTGTGTGGCGAGTGCGGGGCGGTGGGGGCTGGTCGCGCAGTTCCCCGCGCCCCTGGGGCCTCCCCGTTCACCTCTCCCAGCGTCGCGCCCGGCTTCAGCCCGCTGGTGAAGGTCA
>NZ_JBFAHW010000111.1:0-34383 GCF_040654355.1 Streptomyces sp. NPDC050704
GATATCCGATCGCCGCTCTGGGATATCCAGTCATGGCACGTTGCCGCGGCGATCGGACACCCCGACACGACCCCTCACGCCGGAAGGCCGACAGCAGGTGGATGGGTGGCTGAGGCGCAGACCCCGACCCCGCCTCACGGCCGTTGGCCGTTGTCTTTTGTCTTTCAGGGGCGCGGGGAACTGCGCACCCAGCCCCCACCGGCCCGCAGTGATCACACCCTCCCAAGCCACCCCGATCTTTTAGGGGCGCGGGGAACTGCGCGACAAGCCCCCACCGGCCCGCAGTGTCCACACCACCCCAAGACACCCCTTCGGGGGCTGGGGGCGGAGCCCCGGGAGTGGGAGGGGAAAACCGCGCGACACCTTGCGGCCCGTATGCCTAGCGTGGCCGCATGAGCCGCCACCAGGGCATCGACATCCGACCGATAACCGAGAGCGAGATCCCGGAATGGATCCGCGCGCTGAACACCGGGTTCCTACGACCGCCCACCCCGCCGGAGGCAGACGTGGCGGACCGGAGAACGTACATCGTGCCCGAACGCACGCTGGGCGCCTTCGACGGCGGGCGGTGCGTGGGAACGTTCCGGTCGTTCGGGCAGGAGCTCACCGCGGTGGGCGGGACGCCCGTGGTGGCCGACGCGGTGTCGAACGTGACCGTGACCGCGACCCACCGCCGGCGGGGCATCCTCACGCGCATGATGGGCCGGGATCTGGCGGCCGCGAAGGAGCGGGGCGACGCCGTGGCGACGTTGATCGCCGCGGAGTACCCGATCTACGGGCGGTACGGGTTCGGGGCCGCCACGTCGGCTGCCGAGTGGACGATCGACGTACCGCGGGCGGGGCTCGATCCTAGGTGGGCGGGGCCGGACGACGGCGGCCGTATCGACCTCGTGGACGGCGACGACGTACGGAAGATCGGGCCGGAGCTGCACGAGCGGCTAAGGCGGGCGCAGCCGGGCGTGGTCGATCGGAACGAGCGGTGGTGGCAGGAGAGCACCGGGGTGATCGTCCTGGACCGGGCCGCGTGGACCGAGCCCTTCCATGCCGTGTACAGAAACGCGGGCGGGGAGGTGGAGGGGCTGCTCTCCTACACCGTGGACGACCACTGGGGGGACGTGAAGCAGCCGCTCGACACCGCGAAGGTCAGCGACATGATCGCGGTGTCGCCGGCCGCCGAGCGCGCCCTGTGGCGGTACGTCTGCTCCGTGGACTGGGTCACGAAGGTCAGGACGGGGTGGCGGGCCCCCGACGATCTGTTGCCGCATCTGCTGCCGGACCCGCGGGCGGCTCGGATCACCACGCAGGCGGACTGGCTGTGGGTGCGGATCCTGGATGTCGCGGCGGCGCTGGAGGCGCGTACGTACGCGGGTTCCGGGACGCTCGTGCTGGAGGTCGTCGACCGGGACGGGCTCTCCGGTGGGCGGTATCGGCTGGACGCGTCGCCGGCGGGCGTTGGCTGCGTGCGGACCGGCGATGACGCCGAACTCACCCTGGGTGTGAGTGAGTTGGGGGCGCTGTGGCTGGGGGACGAGTCCGCGGTGCGGCTCGTCGCGCTCGGGCGGGTGGAGGAAACGCGGGCGGGCGCCGCCACCGTCGCCGACGCCCTGTTGCGTACGTCCAGGCGACCTTGGTGCCCGGACGTCTTCTGAGGTGTGGGTTCTGTCTGTCGACTCGGGGCTCTGCGGCCGAGTCCCGGCTCACCTCCTCCTCCGTAGCGTGGGTTGGTGTGGACGGTGGAACAGACTGACCGGGCTCCCGGCTCCCCTCCGGAAGGGAGCCCGGTCAGCCGCACTGGGGCCGGTTACCGGACCGGGTCAGCCGGACTGGACGAGCAGGAAGACGAGGACCGCGGCTCCGATGCCGCCGATCATGGTGTTCTTGGCCTTGATGCCCACGGTCAGGGCGACGAAGGCGGCGATGCCCAGCCACCCGAACTTCACTTGGAGCACGTGCTCAAGCCAGAGGACGAGGGCGGCGAGGACGAGAGCGGCGACGAGCGGCATGACGGTCCCTCCTTGGGGACGGGGAGGCGGACCCCCGCTGGGACCGTCCACCTGGTCGGAAGTTGCGACTCTGGTGGCCAACCCCTGGGAAGTTTGACCATGTTGCTCAAGTTGGCGACCAACTTCACTGGACTTATCTCCGCTTGGAAGCGTCTCATAACCACCTTCCCGGTAACTGCCCAAAGATGGCGCGAAGTTGTAGTGTTTGGTTGTGGACCCGGAACACGTCGCCGTCAATGGGCGGAAGAGGTCACAGCGGGCACAGAGGTCACACCGCGAGGTGGCCGACGAGCTGCGCAGCCGGATCAGGTCCGGTCAACTGCGGGCGGGACAGCGCATGCCCACACAGGCCAAGCTGGCCGACGAGTTCGGAGTCGAGCGGGGGGCCGTACGTGAGGCGCTGCGCATCCTGCAGTCGGAGCGCCTGCTGTCCAACGTGTCCAAGGGCAGCCCGGCCACCGTCGCGCAGGACGTGGGAGAGGCCCTGACCGGGGCGGAAGCTCCGCCGCAGCCCACCATGGTGGCGCTCGGACCGCGGATCACGGCCGCCTTCGCGGCCCCTCATGTCGAGATCGACGCCCTGTGCCTGACGGCGGTCTCGCTGACTCTCGCGATGGGCGAACCGCTGCGGCTCATCCACGAGGGACGACTAAAACCGGCCAGGGTCGACGTCCGCGTGCTCCTGCCGTCCAGCGATATCGACCTCGCCTTCCCGGCTCCGGTGGACGACACGGCCGACGACCGGCTGCAGCGCCGTTGGCTGGCGCACCGCAATGCCCAGGGGCAGGTCCTCAAGCACAACCTGCTGGCGTTGCGGGCCACGCACGGCATCGATGTGCACGTCACCTTCCGGGCTCTGCCGTTCACCCCGCCCGTGAAGTTGTACCTGCTCAACGAGGCGGAGGCGCTCTTCGCGTACTACACGCTGACGCGGCGCGGCGAGGAGATCGACCACGAGTACCTGGAGATGTACGACGCGGAGGGGACGCAGTCCATGCTGTTCCCCTTCGAGCAGGGGCCCGGCCTGCGGGACACGACGTTCGTGGAGCAGTCGCACCTGTGGTTCAACGCACTGTGGGAGACCATCAGCCTGGAGCTGGTGCTCACGAGCTGAGGTCTCCCGGTGGCCGTGCTGGTGCTGTCGGACGGGTTTCCTTGCAGGTCATAGGGCCGGTCCGGTGACCATCAGGGCGAGGACGACGGCCCCGATCGAGCTACAGGTGGGGCTCTTCGTCCTGACGCCGATGGTGAGCAGCAGCAGCCCGACGATGCCGCTCGGGCCGTACCGCCACTCGACGAACTGCTCGAAGCCGACGACGAAGACGGCGGAGAGGACAGCTATGGCGGGCATGGTGGATCCTCCTTCGTGCTCTTGCGGGGCCGGGAGAGAGGAACGGGTGGTGCGGGTGGAGCTGGAGAGGCGCGGAGCCTTCCTACCTGCCAACTACTTGCGAGAGGAGGCAGAACTTCCGCCATCTTCACCTAGTTGGTTGCCAACTATGCTTAACTTATCCCCAGTTGGTACCTAGTCATAAACAACTTTCAAACAACTCCCTTAAGATGGGCCAAAGTTGTAGCGTTTGGTCGTGACCCAGGAGAACGTGGCAGTGAACGGCAGCAGAAGGCTCTCGCCCCAGGAGATCGCCGACATCCTGCGGGATCGCATCCGCGCGGGTGAACTGAGGCCCGGTGACCGCCTGTCCACCCAGGCCGAGCTCGCCGAGGAGTTCGGCGTGGAGCGCGGCACGGTCCGCCAGGCCCTGCGGGCTCTCCAGCAGGACGGCCTCCTGAGCAACGTCAGCAAGGGGAGCCCGCCGCGGGTGGCGGAGGTGACGCCGACGCACGACCAGCCGCAGCGGACGATGGTGGGGTTGGCGCCGCGGCTTACAGAGGCGTTCAAGGCGAAGGATGTGCGCATCGACGTCGTGTGCCACACCGCGGAAACGATGATGCTGGCCCTTGGTGAGCCGGTCCGGCTCATTCACGAAGGGACAGTGAAGCCAAGCTCGATCAAGGTCCGCATCCTGCTGCCCTCACGCAAGATCAACCTGGCGTTTCCGGTCTCCGTGGACGCGCACGGTGAGGAGGACCCGGTGCATAGGCGCTGGCTGGATCAGCGCAACGCCCAGGTACACGTGCTCAGCCACAACCTGAAGTCGCTCCGTTCGTCGCACGGCATCGACGTCCAGGTCACCTTCCGTGCGCTGCCCTTCACGCCGCCGGTGAAGCTGTACCTCCTCAACGGGGACGAAGCGCTGATGGGTTACTACATGCTCACGAGACGGGAGGAGGAGTACGAGAGTCAGACGCTGGACATGTACGACGTTCTCGGCTCCGAGTCCCTCCTCTTCTCCTTCGAGAAGGGGGCCGGTCAGCGCGACGCCGCGTTCGTGGGGCAGTCCCAGAAGTGGTTCAACGCCCTCTGGGAAACCATCACCACGGACCTGACACTCTCCTAGTGACTAGGAATACGGCGCAGACTGAACCGGTGGCGGAACTGACTGAGCAACTGCGGAGATTGATTACCGGCGCGCGTTTCGTGCTCTTCGACTTCGATGGGCCGATATGTCGGTTGTTTGCGGGGCACTCCTCGGAGCGAGTGGCCGCGGAACAGGTGCGGCTCCTTGAACAGTGGGGGTTGCACGGGCTCCTCACCCCGGAAGAGCAGGTCGCAACCGATCCGCATGTCGTGCTGCGCGCGGTGGATAGCCGGCATCCGGACAGTGACCTGGTGATCGAGCTGGAGAAGCGTCTCACCTCGGAGGAGCTGAAGGCCGTGGACTCGGCCTATCCCACTCCGTATGTGGATCCGCTGATCAGGACGTGGCACGCGAAGGGTGCGCGACTGGCCATCGCGACCAACAACTCTCCGGTGGTGGCGGCCCGTTACCTGGACACCCGCGGTCTGGTCGATTGTTTCGCGCCGCACATCTATGGCCGTACCCAGGATCTCTCTCTTCTGAAGCCGAATCCCCACTGTCTGAAGCGTGCCCTGAGTGCCATGGGTGCCGAGTCGTCGGGGGCCTTGATGGTCGGCGACACCCCCACGGACTTCGAGGCCGCTCAACGGGCCGATGTCCCGTTTCTCGGTTACGCGCGTCACGAGAAAAGGGAGGAGGAACTGAGAAAAGCCGGAGCCGCCGAAGTGGTCACGTCGCTCGAACCGGTTCTGCGGATACTTCGGCAGTGACGTCAACCAAGAGGAGGGGTGTTCCGTGCGGTCGAACTCAATTGCTATGTGCTCGATGTGGGCGGGCCGGTGCGTCTGCTCTGTCGTGCAAGGGACCTTGTTGTCGCCAATGTTCAGTAGTGGGCGACGTGCATGAAATGTCCTTTGGCATATGCGCCCAGTTGAACGTCGGGGATGCGGGTGCGACTGGAAGAAACGGTTCTGACACGCTACGACTCGTCGGGGTAGTAGCGTGCCCCCTCTGAGCACCCCCTTAGCTTCGGTTGGTCCCAGAGAGAACGGGGCGATGTCACACAAATCGTCTATTACTCGGCAGCATGCCGGGGTTCTGAGTGTTCACCCGGATATGGTCGAAGGACCCCTTTACGGGTATCACCATGAAACGTATGTGTTCCCGCTGCCGGCCGAGGCGGGAGCCGACTTCCAGGGGCGCTGGAAGATCCGCGAGCCCCGCGACAAGCTGCTGTGGTTCGACCGGCGTTGCTTCGCGTCGGAGAACCAACTGCTCTACGACCTGCAGCGACGCATCGACGTCATCCCCGAGGTGGCCGCTCCGGTGGAGGGCGTGAATCTGCAGCGGTTCGTCGAGGGTTCCACGCTGGGCGAGCTGTGCCCATCGGGCGCGGAGGTACCCGACGCGGTGTTCGGGCAAGTCCTCGGACTGTTCAGCCAGTTGGTGTCCGTCACGTCGGACACGCTGCTCGTGAAGCGAGTGTGCCGGCCGAAGGATCGCGCGAGGCCGGGGCACAGTAAGGGATTCCTCGAAACTCTCATCTGTTTCACTCAAGAGGAAGTGTACGAGCGGAATCTGCCGCAGTACCAGTCTCTGTTCTCCGATCTCGGACTGGGCCCTGATTCCTTTCGGCACCTCAGAAAAAGCGTGGCCGGCCTGACGGACAGGCCGTTCTGCCTTCTCCATGCCGACCTGCACCGAGAGAATTTCATCGTGGATTCGGACGGGAAACTCTGGGCCATCGACTGGGAATTGGCGATGGTCGGAGACCCGCTTTACGATCTCGCCACCCATCTTTATCTCATGAAGTATCCGGTGGATCAGGAAGAATTGATGATCCAGCGGTGGTGCGAGATCGTCGAGGGCGTCAGGGAGGGCAGCTCGGCGGGCTGTTCGGACGACCTGCCCAAGCTGCTCGACTACAAGAGGGCGCAGTCCGTGTTCACGGACGTCATCCGTGAGACGCAACCCCTGGTCGCCTCGGCGAGGTTCGACCGTCGTCAACTCCGTGCGGCGAGCCGGAGGGTGTCAGACGTGCTCGGGGCCGCGGCCCGGCCGCTTGGCCTGGACGTCCTGCCGAGTCCGTTGGAGATCGAGGCGGCGCTCCTGCGGTGGCGCAGAGAGCAGCGGTGGCGAGGAAAGCAGCGGTGGCGCGGAAAGCAACAGCAGCTGGGAACGCGAGACTAGGGCCCTAGCCGGGGGAGAGGCTCATGCCCGTGGCCGAGCGCGACGAGCACGTTCTACGGAACGTCTGCGACGAGTTCGTGCGGCACGCGGTACGCGGCGGAGTGCCGACCCGCGGGCATCACCACCAGAACTTCGTGCTGAGGCCGACCGAGGATCTGGCACGGCAGGTCGGGTGCGCGGCCGGTACGTCTGTGACGGTGCGGATCCGTAGGCCAGAAGCGCTGCCCGTGGTCGTCCGCACCTGGCGGCACGAGTGGGAGATCCTGGAAGCCGTCGGCAGGGTGCTGCCGCGGTACGCGCCCCGCTGCCTGGCCGTGAGCGGTGGGAAATCCGTCCACAGCTATGTGGAAGGAGCCCCGCTCTCGGTGGTGCACCCGTACGGCACGGCCCTGGACGCCCCTCTCGTGGAGGTGCTGACGGGTCTGATGGCGCGGATGGCGCGAGTCCGCCGGGAGGAGTTGCCGCCGCTGCCCGCCGACTGGCCCTCGGACGACCGGGACAGCCGAGGGTTCCTGCGGTCGCTGGCAGCGCACGTGGACTGCCAGGTGCGCGAGCCCAACCGGGCTGCTTTCGGCGGGCTGTTCACGGCGCTGGGCGTTCCCGAGGACGCCATGAGTCGCTTCGCCGACCGTCTGCCCGCCATGACCGGGCGCCCGTTCGGTCTGCTGCACGCGGATCTCCACCGGGACAATGTGATCGTGACCCGGTCCGGCGCACCGCCCCTGGTCTGTGTCGACTGGGAACTCGCCACGTACGGAGACCCGTTGCACGATCTTGCCGTCCACCTGGTCCGGATGCGGTACCCGAAGTCCCAGTGGGGACAGGTGGTCGGAGCCTGGTCGCGGGCCCTTCGACGCACCAGCCCCGACTCGGTCGATGGAGCGCTCCGAGACCTGCGGCACTACGTCGACTTCGAGCGAGCGCAGTCCGTCTTCCCGGACGTGATGCGCGCCGCGCAGTCGTTGGCCGACCACCCCGGCCGGGCGGGGGATGGCCTGGCGCGAGCGACCGCCGTGGTTCGCAAGGCCCTGGAATCGGCGGCCGGACCACTCGGACTCGATGGCGTACCGGACGCGACCGACATCGAGCAGGCCCTGGTGAAGTGGCGCAGGTTCAGCACTCCAGCAGCACCTTCCCCAGTAACTGCCGCCCCTCCAAAGCCCCATGCGCCGCCCCCGCCCCCTCCAGCGCAAACACCTCACCGATCACCGGCCGCAACCGCCCCGCCGCGGCCTCCGCCAGAGCGTGGGCGGTCAGGCGGTTGAGGTCTGCCTCGCTGAACTGGACGTCTTGGATGCCGAAGAGGGTGATGCCGCGGCGCTCGGCCTCGGTCGGGTCCAGGGTGGCGAAGCTGCCGGACGGGGCTCCGTGGGCCGAGAAGCGGCCGCTCTTCGCCGTCAAGGGGAAGGCTGCCGGGCCGAGTTCACCGCCCACCCCGTCCAGCACCACGTCCGCCATGCCGTCGGAGCCGCCCAGGGCGTGGCGGGCCCGGGTCGGCCAGTCCGGAGCCGTCGCGTCGACTGTCGTGTCCGCGCCCAGGTCCCGTAGCAGCGCGAGTTTCGCGGCGCCCCGGGCGACGCCCACCACCCGGGCACCGCGTTCGTGTGCCGGCTGGACCAGGAGCGTGCCCATGCCGCCCGAGGCGCCCAGGATCAGGACGCGGTCCGTTGCCGTCACCGCGGTCCGTTCCAGCAGGCCCGTCGCCGTGACGCCGTCGTGGACCAGGGCCGCGGCCGGCAGCAGGTCCAGGTTCTCCGGTACGGAAGTGAGGGCCTCGACTCGACCCGGGCCACCGCCAGTTCCGCATAACTCCCGGTGACGAAAGAGGTCACCCGGCGGCCCAGCCACGACGACGGGACCCCCGCGCCCAGCGCGCTCACCACTCCGGACACGCCGGGAGCGGGGAGGGGGTGGGAGGGTGCGTAGGCTCGGGGCATGGGTGAGACGGGTGCGATGGGCTTGCGCGAGCGTAAGAAAATGCGGATGTACCAGGAAGTTTCGGACGTCGCCGTCTCGCTCTTTCTGGAGAAGGGGTTCGAGGAGGTCTCCGTCGCGGAGGTGGCCGCCGCCGCCGAGATCTCCAAGCCGACCCTCTTCCGGTACTTCCCCACGAAGGAGGACCTGGTCCTGCACCGGTTCGCCGACCATGAGGCGGAGGCCGCGCGGGTGGTCGGCGGCCGGCCGGCCGGGCAGTCCGTCGTCGAGGCGCTGCGGCGGCACTTCCTCGCCGGGATCGAGCGGTGCGATCCGGTGACCGGGCTCAACGACCGCCCCGACGTCCTCGCCTTTCACCGGCTGCTCTACGGGACGCCCTCGCTGGTGGCACGGCTGTACGGGTACCTGGAGCGGTCGGAGGCCGCGCTCGCCGAGGCGCTCGGCGGTGACCTGGAGGCCCGGCTCGCCGCCGGTCAGATCGTCGCCGTGCAGCGGATCCTCGCGCTGGAGAACTGGCGGCGGATCGCGGAGGGCGAGCGGGTCGCGGAGGTGCGGCGGGACGCAGTCGCAGCGGCCGAGCGGGCGTTCGCGAGGCTCGGGGACGGGCTCCCGCGGTACGCGTGACGGGGTAACCGCGATGACGTAACCGTGACGGGGTAATGAATTTAACTCGGTTACGTTATTCCGCTAACCTTGACGGAATGACGTCACCCGACCCTGCCCTCACCGCCACGCTCGTCCAGGAACGCGCCCACCACGACATCTGCCGCGCCGCCCTCGCCGCGATGGTCGACGGCGCCCAGGAACACGTGGTCACCGGCGAGGACGTCTCCGCGTCCGGAGCCGACGCCGAAGTGCTCGGGTACCGGCTCCGCAGCCGGGCCAAGGAGATGCGGGAACTGCCCGAAGGGCCCCTGTTCTTCGGGCGGTTGGACTTCGGCGGCGATCGCATGGCCGCCGGTGACCACGCCGGGCAGAGCTACCACATCGGCCGGCGCCGGATCACCGAGCACCCCTCCGCCCCGCCCCTCGTCGTCGACTGGCGTGCCCCCGTCTCGCGCGCCTTCTACCAGGCCGGCGCCCGCGATCCGCAGGGCGTACGGGTACGGCGACGGTTCGGCTGGGCACCGGGGAGCCGGGGCGACTCGGCCGACCTCACGGGACTGGAGGACGAGCACCTCGGGGAAGGGGCAGGGAGAAGGGAAGGGGAAGCGGAAGAGGGCCCGCAGGGCCCACAGGGCTCTCGGCCGGAGAGCCGCATCCTCACGAGCGAGATCGAGCGCCCCCGCGTCGGGCCCATGCGTGACATCGCCGCCACCATCCAGCCCGAGCAGGACGAGCTCGTACGCGCGGACCTCACCACGTCCGTGTGTGTGCAGGGTGCTCCGGGCACCGGGAAGACGGCCGTCGGGCTGCACCGGGCCGCGTATCTCCTCTACACGTTCCCGCAGCGCATCCGGCGCGGTGGACTGCTGATCCTCGGGCCCAACCGCACCTTCCTCTCCTACATCTCGGAGGTGCTGCCCGCGCTCGGCGAGACGGGCGTGCGGCAGTCGACCGTGACGGAGGAGATCGCGAGGCATCCGGTCACGGCCACCGACGACGAGGCCGCGGCCGTCGTCAAGCACGACGCCCGTATGGCGGAGGTGCTGCGGCGCGCGCTGTACGCCCGGGTGGGCCCGGAGAACGTCAGCGACCTCGGCAACGGCCTTGGCGATGACCTCGGCAATGACCTTTTCAACGGCCTTGCGGTGCCGGACGGTTCGTACCGCTGGCGGGTCTCCGGTGACGAGCTCGCGCGGATCGTGGCGGGCGTACGGGACGAGGAGCCGCCGTACGCCGTCGGGCGTGAGCGCGTACGGACGCGGATCGTGGCGCGTCTTCAGCAGCAGGCCGAGTTGCGGGCCGGGCCGCGTACGAACGCCTGGGTGCAGCGGATTTCGCGGGCGCGGCCCGTCGGCGCGTACGTCGACGCGGTGTGGCCCGGGGTGCGGCCGGAGGAGGTCGTCGCGGAGTTGCTCACCGATCCGGACGCGCTGGCCGCCGCGGCCGACGGGGTGCTGGACGAGGGCGAGCGGAAGGCGCTCCTGTGGGCGCGGCCGCCCAGGTCGTGGAAGTCGGCGCGATGGTCCGCGGCCGACCTCGTCCTCCTCGACGAGGTCGCCGGGCTCGTCGAACACCCGGAAGGGTACGGGCACTTGGTGATCGACGAGGCGCAGGACCTGTCGCCGATGGAGTGCCGGGCGATCGGGCGCCGGGCGGCCTTCGGCTCGGTCACGGTTCTCGGCGATCTCGCGCAGGGGACCACCCCGTGGGCCGCGCGGGAGTGGGCCGAACTGCTCGGGCACCTGGGGAAGCCGGCGGCCGTGGTGGTGCCGCTGACCACGGGGTTCCGGGTGCCCGCGGTGGTGGTCGAGCTGGCGAACCGGCTGCTGGCGCGGCTGGCTGTCGGGGTGCCCGCCGGGCAGTCCCTGCGGGGCGACGGGGAGTTGCGGATGCGGCGGACGGACGACGTGCTCGCGGAGACCGTCGAGGCCGTCCGCGGGGCGCTCGTGCACGAGGGGTCCGTGGGGGTCATCGCGGCCGACGCGGATGTCGTACGGGTACGGGAGGCGCTCGGGAACGCGGGTATCGAGGCGGCCGGGGCGGATCAACTCGGCGCGCGCGTCACGGTGTTGGGTGCCGGGGTCGCGAAGGGGCTGGAGTACGACCATGTCGTCGCCGTGGAGCCGGCGGCGATCGCGGAGGGGGAGGCGCGGGGGCTGAACCGGCTGTATGTGGTGCTGACCCGGGCGGTGTCGCGGCTGGATGTGGTGCATGCGCGGGCGTTGCCGTTCGGGTGAGGTGCGGTGAGGTGAGGTGAGGCGCCATTCGCGGCCGTGCTGGTGGCCACCAGCACGGCCGCCCTGGGATCCTCTTGCCTCTTGCCTCTTGCCTTCGGCCCCTAGGCGGTCGGGGCGGGGGGAGCGTCGAGTACGGGGATCAACTGCTCCTCCTCGTACGTCAGATGGGCTTCCAGCTCGGTGGTGAGGCGTTCGACCTCCTGGCGGACGCGCTGGGGGTCGGCGGAGGGGGCATCGACGACTCGCTTCAACTCCGCGGTCAGGGCGGCGATTTGCTGGTGTTCCTTCTGCAAGCGGTCCAGGACCGGTGCGAGTTCCGGGTGGCGGTCGGCGAGGAACGGGAACATGGCGACGTCCTCGCCGGTGTGGTGGTTGTGCAGGCCCTGGCAGAAGGTCAGGCAGTTGACGCGGAGCTGGGCACCGAGGCCGGAGCCGGAGCCGGGGCCGCCGGGGGGCGATGCGGCGACCTCCTTGCGGATCAGGGCGAGTTCGCGGCGGAACGCGTCGTGGATGGCCTTCACGGCCTGGCCCATCGAGGACGCGTTCACGTTCGGCGGGCCGCCGCTCGCGATCTCGTGGAGGGCGACCACCGGGATCACCCGGGTCGTCTTCGCCTGGTACTCCGCCCAGCCGGGGTCGGCCTCGACCGCGCGGGCGAAGGCCTCGTCGCGTGCGCTGCCTGCCAGTACCTCGGCTTTCGCCTCGTACGTGAACACCCCTGTCTCCACCGTGACCTGGGGGTGCGCGACGAGGTTGTGGAACCAGGCCGGATGGGTCGGGGCACCGCCGGCCGAGGCGATGACCAGCACCCTGTCGCCACCGTCGGGGTAGTAGCCGACGGGGGTGGTGTGCCGGTTGCCGGAGCGCGCTCCCGTGGTCGTCAGCAGGATCAGCCGGGCTCCTTCGAAATAGCCGCCGACCTCGCCTGCGTTGGCGCGGAACTCTTCGATGACCTGCTGGTTGAAATCGTTGGGCATTCTCTTCTTTCTTCTCGGTCTTTTCTGCGTGAAGGCATGCGAAATCGCCACGGGGCGAATTCGGGCTCGCCCGTGCTAAGGGAGTGAGGCGGTAAGGCGGCAAATGCCGGTGCGGAAGGCAGATGTGCGGGTCCACACGGAAACGACACGCGTGGCGATGTCACAGCACAGCTGCACAGCACGGCACAGATGCACAAATGCGCAGCAGCACTCAGTACGAGATCTCAGTGCGCGTACTTGAAAAGGGCGGCCCTCTGGCCCGCCCCGGCCTCACGCGGAGGCCGGGAACCCTACTCGTTCTTGGCCCAAGGCCGACCCGGCAGTCACGAAGAAGAGGTTAATGGCATCAGCGCGTTCAGGCAATGCCGAATTCCTCACCCGTACGGGACAATTGGCTGCCGCAGTTGTGGCTGACCGTGTCGGCGAACGCCCTGGCCAAGGGGGACAGCGCGTCCCAGCGGCGGACGGCCCAGCCGGTCCACAGGGTGGGCAGTGCGGGGATGGGGATCAGGCGCAGGTCGGGGTGGCCCGGGCCGTGCCAGCCCGGGAGGTCGGGAACGATCGCGTGGCCGAGTCCCAGTTCGGCGAGCAGGATGGCGGTGTCCCAGTCGGCGACGCTGGTGTCGGAGGCCGGGCTGATGCCGGTCTCGCCGAGCCAGGCGCCCAGTTGGGACCGCGAGGTGGTGTTCGCCGGGAGCCCGATGAGCCGGATGCCCGCCAGGTCGGCGGGGGTGATCGAGGACTTCGCGGCGAGGGTGTCGTCGGCGTGGACGGCGAGAACCCAGGGCAGTTCGACGACCGGGCGCTGCTCGATGCCCCTCACCGGTCCGCCGAGGGTGATCCAGGCCAGGTCCAGGCCGCCCGCGATGAGCGCGTCGAAACAACTGCGGCTGGAGTACGCCGTCTGGAACTCCAGGCTCACCTGGGGATAGCGGCGGCGGAAGGCGACGATCGCGTCGGACATGAAGTGCCGCACCGTCGTGGCGCCGGTGGTGATCCGCACCGAGCCCGCCTCGCCGTGCACCAGGTCGCGCAGCCGGCGCAGTGCCTGGTCGATGTCACCGAGGCCACCGGCGGCCGCGGCCTGCAACAGTTGCCCTGCCTGGGTGGGCACGACACCGCGGGGATGCCGTTCCAGGAGGCTCAGCCCGAGCTCCCGCTCCAGGCGCTTGATGTGCTGGCTCACGGCCGACTGCGTACAGGAGAGGTCTCGGGCCACACCGCTGAGGCTGCCGGTTCGGCACACCGCGACGAAGACCCGGAGGTCGTCAAGCGTCATGGACGGTGAAGCTACAGCTTGGGGGTCTGCAAGAAAACCCGAGGATTGACTTGGAGGAGTACCGGGCGGGACGATCTTCACCGGATCCCAGGGCGGCAACCCGGCCGAACTCGACCTCATCCGGAGGAGGTTCGGAGCCGGCCGGGTGCCGACCCGCTCGACCCGCTCGACCTCCGCCGCAGACTCCATCCCTGCTGGGGCCCGGCCCCCGCGCGAGACTCGATCCCCTGCCGGAAACCCGGTCTCCGCCGGAAACCCGGTATCCACCGGAGATCTGACCTCCGTCGGAGACTCGACCTCCGCCCGAAATAAGGAAACACGTGCAGGCACTTGAGATGGCGGCCCTCGCGGCCGCGGCCGTTGCGGCCGGCGGGATCAACGCGGTGGTCGGTTCCGGAACCCTGATCACCTTCCCCACGCTTCTCGCCTTCGGCGTCCCACCGGTGCTGGCCAACGTGTCGAACACCATCGGACTCGTACCGGGATCGGTCAGCGCCGCCTACGCCTACCGCGCGGAGCTCAAGGGGCAGCGGCCGCGCATCGTGCGGCTCGGCCTCGCGTCACTGATCGGCGCGATCACGGGAGCGGTGCTGTTGATGACACTGCCCGCCGACGCCTTCCGGTCCGCGGTGCCCGTGCTGATCCTGCTCGCCTGCGCTCTGGTGCTCCTGCAGCCCCGTCTCAACCGCTGGCTCAAGGCGCGGCAGAAGCGGCCCGACAGCGACGGCGGTGTCTCCCTGTGGTGCGGGGTGCTGGCGACGGGCGTCTACGGCGGGTACTTCGGTGCCGCCCAAGGCGTGCTGCTCATGGGCCTGTTCGGCAGTTTCCTCCGCGACGACCTGCAACGCCTGAACGCCTTCAAGAACGTTCTCGCCGCTCTGGTCAACGGTGTCGCGGCAGTCGCCTTCATGGTGGTGACCGATGTCGACTGGGCGGCCGTCGGCGTGATCGCCCTCGGCTCGACCCTCGGCGGCCTGCTCGGTGCCCGGGTGGGCCGCCGGCTGTCGCCCGCCGTGCTGCGAGGCCTGATCGTCGCGGTCGGTGTCACGGCGGCGGTCGCCGTGGCTGTGTAGCAGCTGTAGCGGCCGGGTGATGTCCGGGTGATGGCTGAGTGATGGCCGTGCGACGGTCGCACGGCTCGGACCAACTACCCACCGACGTACGAAGATCGGGAGTCTGCATAAGGTATGGGCTGTGAGAGCCAGAGATAACGGTGAGGCAGCAGCCCCGTACCGGAATTCAGCCGAAGCCGAGGGGAAGACCGCCGCCCGATGAACCAGATCCTGTTCTCGGGGGCCATCGGCCTGTTCCTGACCCTCATAGGCACACCGCTGCTGATCAAGCTGCTGGCCCGCAAGGGCTACGGGCAGTACATCCGTGACGACGGTCCCCGCGGCCACCACAGCAAGCGTGGCACACCCACCATGGGCGGCATCGCCTTCATCCTGGCCACCCTCGCCGCGTACGCCCTGACCAAGGTCATCACCGGTGAGGCCCCGACGTTTCCCGGTGTCCTGGTGCTGTTCCTGATGGCGGGCATGGGCGTCGTGGGGTTCCTCGACGACTACATCAAGATCGTCAAGCGGCGTTCGCTGGGGCTGCGGGCCGGGGCGAAGCTGTCCGGCCAGTTGGTTGTCGGCAGCCTGTTCGCCGTGCTGGCCATCCGGTTCGCGGACGACCGCGGCCTGACGCCGGCTTCTCTGAAGCTGTCGTTCGTCACCGACTTCGGCTGGACCATCGGGCCGGTCCTGTTCGTCGTGTGGGCGCTGTTCATGATCCTGGCCATGTCGAACGGGGTGAACCTGACCGACGGCCTGGACGGCCTTGCCACCGGCGCGTCGGTCATGGTCTTCGCCGGCTACACCTTCATCGGCCTGTGGCAGTTCCAGAACTCGTGCGCCAACGCGATGAGCCTCACCGACCCCGGCTCCTGCATCGAGGTACGGGATCCGCTCGATCTCGCCGTCGTGGCCTCCGCGCTGATGGGGGCCTGTCTCGGGTTCCTCTGGTGGAACACCTCACCGGCCAAGATCTTCATGGGCGACACCGGCTCACTCGCCCTCGGCGGCGCGCTGGCGGGCCTGGCCATCTGCTCACGCACCCAACTGCTGCTCGCCCTGCTGGGCGGGCTCTTCGTCCTGATCACCCTGTCCGTGGTCATCCAGGTCGGCTCCTTCAAGATGACCGGCAAGCGGGTCTTCAAGATGGCCCCGCTGCAACACCATTTCGAACTCAAGGGCTGGTCCGAAGTCCTGGTCGTGGTCCGTTTCTGGACCATCCAGGGCATCTGCGTCATCGTCGGCCTCGGCCTGTTCTACGCGGGCTGGGCCGCGGGCTGAGATCCGCCGGGCTCCAGGCGGGCTGAGATCCGCCGGGCTCCGGCGGCGGGCGGGTGTCCGGTCCCACCGAACTTGAGGCGTCGATGGGCGTGGGGCGGTGCTGTTGAGCCCTGCTGTTGAGCCCCTGGAGGGACCGCGGCCCATTCGCTTCGCCCATAGTGCCTTTACCGCCGCCCGGCACTACCGTCTCGACGAGCAGTTGCGCATCACAAGAGGAGGGGGCCACCGTGCTGAGACAGGTCGCGGAGGGTGTGCTTACACATCAGAGCGAGTTACTCCAGAACAACGCGGTTGTCGTGCGGGGCCGGGCCGGCGTGTTGCTCGTCGACCCCGGAATAACGGGCGACGAAATGGCCTGCCTCGCGAACGACCTTCGCGAGTTGGGCCAACCCGTCGCGGCAGGCTTCTCGACGCATCCTGATTGGGATCACGTGCTCTGGCACGCCGAACTCGGCGAAGCGCCCCGTTACGGTACGGCCCGCTGTGCGGCCTTTATGCGAGATCTGCGGTCGAAGCCGGGCTGGCAGGCCCGCGCCGCCGAGGGGCTGCCGCCGGAAATCGCCGAGGAGACACCGCTGGACCTGTTCGGCCTCATTACCGGTCTGCCTGCCGAAACCGCGCGGATTCCCTGGGACGGCCCTGATGTCCGGATTATCGAGCATCCGGCGCATGCCCCGGGCCATGCGGCGCTGTTGGTCGAGGAGTGCGGGGTTCTCGTCGCCGGCGACATGCTTTCCGATGTCCTGATTCCGATGCTCGACGACTTCTACGGCACCAATGACCCGATTGAGGACTACCTCGTCGGGCTGCGCCGGCTTGAGGGCGTAGCGGGCGACGTCGATGTCCTCGTCCCCGGTCACGGGTCCGTCTGCGGAGCTGATCAGGTACGCGCACGGATCGACCAGGATCGGGCGTACGTGCATGCCTTGCGTGACGGCCATGCCCCCGACGACCCGCGGCTCGGCCCATCGGCCAAGCCCGGCTGGGAGTGGGTGAGCGATATCCACGAAGGGCAAGCCCAGCGGCTCGCCCGAAAAAGCGAGCGCGACGGGACGCCCGGCTAGCTCGCGGTAGCGCGGGCCTGGCGAGGCGATTCCGTGGCTTCGCCGAGGGCCGGCGACCGGTCCAGCCATGCGAGCGACCGTGACCCACACCTGCCTGCTCGGCAACCTCACCGATGCGCACCCGTCCTCCTCTGTGCACCCGTCCTTCCGTCCTCCCCCGGTCGGAAGGCAGTGCCGGCCTGCCGATTTGCACCTCACGTTAGCGTCAGGTTTTAGAGTGGCAGGCGTCGAGTGAAGACGTCATTTCTGCTCATAAAGGTAAGGAAGGGCACTATGCGTGCAGCCCGCTTCCACGAATACGGCGGAGCGGAGAGCCTGGTGATCGAGCAGGCCCCCGACCCTCACCCCGGACCTGGTGAGATCCGTATCCGCGTCTCGGCGGCCGGCGTCAATCCCATCGACTGGAAGCTGCGCGCCGGCGCCCTGCACCAGGTGCTTCCCGTGGAGCTGCCCGCCATTCCCGGGCGCGACGCCGCGGGCGTGGTCGACGAAATCGGTGACGGAGTGCAGGGGGTGGGCATCGGCGACCGCGTCTTCGGGCTGGGCGGTGTCACCGGCGCGACCGCGGAGCTGGTCGTCCTCTCGGCCTGGGCCCACACACCCGCCACGTGGAACGACGAGCAGGCCGCGGGCGCCGGTCTCGCGTCAGTGACCGCGATGCGTGGACTGAACGCGCTCGGCTCCCTCGCTGGGCGCACCCTTCTCGTCGAGGGCGCCGCCGGAGGCGTGGGCAGCGCGGCGGTCGAGATCGCCGCGGCACAGGGTGCCACCGTGATCGGGACAGCCAGTGAACGCAACCACGAGTTCCTCACCTCTCTCGGCGCCGTTCCCACCACCTACGGCCCCGGCCTCGCGCAGCGCCTCTCCGCTCTCGCTCCGCACGGCGTCGACATCGCGCTCGACACCGCGGCCTCCGGTTCGCTGGACGACCTCGTCGCGATCACGGGCGACCCGAAGCGCGTCGCGACGGTCGCCGACCACGCGGGCGGGCAGCGCCTGGGTACGCATGTGGTCAACGCGGAGAACGACTCCGCCCTCCTGTCCGCAGCCGCGGAACTGGGTCGGCAAGGCCGCTACACACCCCGTATCGAACAGGCCTACCCCCTGGAGAAAATCGCCGACGCCCACGCGCACGCCGAGCGCGGCCGCACACGCGGAAAGATCGTCATCTGCGTCTGAAGCGGGGGTACGGCCCAGGTTGAAGCGGGGGTACGGCCCAGATGAGCCGGCCCGCCACGGGATGATCTTGGCGGGCCGGATTTCCCGTGCCGGCCGGCCGCATTCCGGGTGGTAGCCGATGCACCAGCACCCGCCGAAGGTCCGGTTGTCGCGCTGGACGCGCTCCGCGAAGGCGCCCAGGTGGCAGCGTCCAGGGCCGTACCTGGTACGGCGTGGGCTCAGGCGTCGGCGGCCGACGCGGCCAGCAGCCGGGCGAGTTCGACCGGCTTGGTGGTCATCGGCCAGTGGCCCGAATCGATGTCGACGAAGTCCAGGTGCCTGATGCGGGCGACCTCGGGCACGTCACCGGCGTCGATCCAGTCCCGGGCCTGGGCGGGCGTGAACTCGGGGCACACCAGCAGCATCGGGACGTCGAACCGCCGCTCGTCCTTCAGCCGCACCGTGCCCTTGGCCACTCTCTCGGGCACGGGGATCGCCGCCGAGGCAATGCGGCCACGCGTCTCCTCGTCGAGGTCGACGGAGTCCGGTCCTTCGAACGGGCCCCAGCCGGGGAAGGGCATCACGCCGTCCCTGGTCTCGAAGAGATCGGCGTACGGCTGCCCGTCGGCGGACGGGAATCCTCCGATGAGGGCGACCTTGGTGATCCGCTCCGGCCGCGCGTCGGCGGCCAGCCAGGCCAGGGTGCAGGCAGCGGAGTGCCCGACCACCATGGGCTTCTCCGGCGCCGAGTCCACGGCGGCGAGCACCGCCGTCACCTGGTCCTCCAGCGTGGCGGACTCAGCTCCGTCCCCCTGACCGGGGAGGGTGAGCGCAACGGGGCGGTGGCCGAGTTCCTCGAGGACGGGCACGACGTCGTCCCAGGCGGATCCGTCGAGCCACAGGCCGGCGATGAGCAGGATGTCCATGGATCAGTCCTCTTTCCCGTGAAGCCCGTCAGTTCCCGTGAAGCCCGTCAGGTGGGTCGGTGTCATCACGCTACGACTGGTTCCGGACAATCCACTTCCGGTATATCCCGTGAGCACCTAACGTGCTCGGGTGCCGACCGATCTCAGCCCCACCGCACGGGCCCTGCGCACCCTTGAGATCCTCCAGTCCCGTACCACGGGGATGACGGCCGACGAACTCGCCGCGTCCCTGGGTGTCACGGAGCGCGCCGCGCGCCGGTACGTCGGGATCCTCCGCGAGGCGGGCATCCCCGTGCACTCCGCCCGGGGCCCCTACGGCGGGTACCGACTGGGGCGCGGGGCCAGGCTGCCGCCGGTCGTCTTCACGGAGCCCGAGGCGCTGGGCCTGGTCATGGCGGTCCTCGACGGTCAGCCGGCGGCCGCCGACCCCGATGCCGACGACCTTGTCGGTGCGGCCCTGGGCAAGGTCATCCGGGCGCTGCCCGAGAGCGTCGGCCGGCAGGCGGCCGCCCTGCGCGAGCACGCGTCGGCGGCGCCCGACCGGAACCCGTCCCGTCCGGATACCGCCCTCACGAGCAGGCTCGTCGCGGCCAGTGCGGTGCGACGCCGCGTGCTGATCACGTACCGCAGTGAGTCCGGCAACGAGTGGGAGGCCGAGGTGGACCCCTGGGCGGTCGTCGTCCGCTACGGCCGCTGGTACCTCCTGTGCCATTCCCACCGCGCGGACGCGATCCGCACGTACCGGATCGACCGGGTCCGCGCGGTCCGGCAGACCGACTGTGGCTTCGAGACACCCGACGGCCTCGACCCGGTTGCGGCGCTGGAGGAGAACCTGGGCAAGGGGTGGGAGTTTCCCACGCGGGTGGTGTTCGACGTCCCGACGGCCGAGGTGGTGCCGTGGATCCGGCCGCCCATGGGACGGCTCGAACCGTCGGGGGACGGGTGCGTGCTCGTCGGCAGCACGAGGAATCCGACGATGTACGCGCAGGAGTGGCTGGCGCGACTGCCGCTCGCCTTCCGCGTCGAGGGCGGGCAGGAACTGCGCGCGGCGGTGGCAGCGCTCGCCACGCGCTTCACCGCCGCCGTGACGGACGAACCCTGAGCGTTCATCGCGAACGCCCCTGCGCTGCGCGCTACTTGACGTCGCCCGCAGCCGTCCGCCGTCGTCCGCAGAATCTCGTCCGGTGTGGAACATCCCCGCCAGCGGGAGGATCATGCGGACTGCGGACTGCGGACTGCGGACTGCGGACTGCGGACTGCGGACTGCGGACTGCGGTGCTGGCGCTCCGGGCGGTAGGTCGTCTGCCGGAGAGCGACTTCGTTGTTCGTCAGGGCCAGTAGGGCTCGTGGCGGCATCGTCCGAGGTTCAGACAGGATGCCCTCTGTGAACCATGTCCTGTGCGGGCTCGCCGCCAATGCGGCCCTGCCGTCCGGGCTGGTCGATCGACTGATCGCGGTCGCGGACGCCGACATCGCCGCAGACCTCGCTCATCGCGCCGACCTCAGCCACATGCAGGCGGTCGCGCTGGCCTCACGCGTTACGGAGAGTGCTGTCCGGCTCGCGTATGAAGGTCGGCTGACCGCCGCCGACGTCGATCCCGCGACACAGCCGCACGCCGCCCTCGCCTTGCTCGACAAACATTCCGGACGTCCGGAGTGGGCGCGACTCCTTGCGGCGGATCCGGTCGTCGATCGCCGGGCGAGGCTGGCCGCCTGCTCCGGACTCCCGCCCGATGTGGTGGCGACGCTCGCCGCCGACCCGGACGTACGGGTCGTCGCGGAGCTCGCCCTGTGGGCAACGCCGGACATGGCCGCCGCGCTTGTGGGACATCCGCATGCCGAGGTCCGCCGCGCGGTGGCGGCCAACGAGGCGACGCCCCCGGCCGTGCTGGCTGCGCTGATCACCGGCGAGGGGCTGCCTCCGGCGCGGTGGTGCCTGGTCTGCGACCGTGAAGAGACGCCGTTCGTACACCATCCGCAATGTCCGCGGCCCGACTGCGATCTGCTGCCGGGCGCCTCCTGCGACGGCTCCCACGAGTCCACCGTGCACGAGACGCAGCGGATGGCACTGGGGAACCCGGCCACACCCACCGAAGCCGTCGTCAGCTTCGTGGACCACCCTTCGCCGCTGCTGCGCTGGGCACTCGCCGCCCGCCCCGACCTGCCGCCCGAGGTGTTGGGACGGCTCGCCGCAGATCCTCTTCCCGGTGTCCGGGCCGACCTCGCCGAGAATCCGGCGATCGACGACACGCTGATCCGCGCGCTGGCCGCCGACCGTGATCACGATGTGCGGCGCAGGCTGGCCCACAACCCACACGTGCCGCTCGATGTACTCACCCGCTTGGCCGGGGCCGCCAAGATCGGCTCGACTCTTCTGCCGCGGATCGCCGTTGCCTCTCCCGACGAGGCCAAGGAGCTGGCCGAGTCACCTAATCCAGCCGCGCGGATGCTCCTGGCCCAACGACGCGATCTGCCGGCCGAGATCCGCGACGCGCTGGCCGCCGACCCCGACGCGAAAGTGGTCAAGTCCATCGCTCCGCACCCAGGTCTCTCCGAAACTCGGTTGCGTGCGATGGTCGACCGGCACGGAGCCCAGGTCATCGCCAAGGTGGCGGCCAACCCGGACGCGACTTCGGCGCTGCTGGACGATCTGACCCGGCACGGTCCATCGATACGGAAAGCGCTCCGAGAGGTCGCCCGGCACCGTAATGCGACGGCCCCAGCCCTGCTTGCCTGCCTCGCGGACAAACAGGCGAGGCCCATAGCAGCCGGCCACCCCGCCCTCCCGCCGCAGGTCATCGCAGAGTTGCTCACCGACACCGACTGGCAGGTGGCGGAAGCGGCGGCCGCCAACCCGTCGCTGCCGCTTGACGTGATGTCGGCTCTGGTGCCCTAGCTCTATTGCCCTGCCCACCACCTGAAACGCTGACGCAGGTGCTGGGCCTGGAGCGCCACCAGAAGGACGCTGCCAACCTCGACCGCTCTGGCGTCTCAGCCAGACATCTCTTCCTCTGGGCCGACCCAGTGGATGACCGGATCACGTGGGTATGGCTCGCCGTCCCCACTGTGCACGGTGCACAGGTGCTGCGGTGGTCGGCGCTTTCCGGCCGGCTCCGAGACGACGTGGCGATCCCCTGGAATAGCCCCCAGCAGGTGAAGCGCTGCTCGCGGCCGTCCACCACCCATCTGATCAAGGTGGTGGCAATTAGCACTGCGAAGTGACACCTACCGCTGCTGTCCTGTCTCAGATAAGTCCGGGCAGGTCGGCTGGGCTCTCGCGGTCCAGGTGCCCCGTCTCCGTCGATGTGGTCCACGTCTCAAGTGATCTGGTCCGATTCGCCCCTGGCCTCAGGCGATCAGGTTCAGCGACAGAGCTCCATGACGGAGTCGTCGAAGTCGGGGAACTCTCGTTTGGCCTGCTCGATCACGGCAGATGCTGGCGCGCGGTGGTCTGGCGCGAATTGTTCCGCGATGGCCGTCAGCTCGCGATTCGGGTGTGGGACCCAGTCGGGCTCGTACGAGCTGGCTGCCTCCCAGGGGCCGAATCCGTCGGCCAGCAGCCACAGGAAGGCGCCCAGGCCGCGCGCGACGACGCCGGTCTCCCCTTCGGAGCCGAGGAAGACGACAGGCTGCTCGACCAGTGCCCAGCCTGGGCGGACCAGCCAGAAGGCGGCGTATCCGCCGGTGCCATCCTGGCCGAACACACGGAAGTCGTCGCCATTCAGCTCGCCATTGCCGGTCCACGCTCGGAACCAGTCGGTTGTCTCATCGGCGGGCAGGAAGGCCGCGAAGGGTTCGAAGTCGACACCGTCACCGCCGGCGTAGTCGAACCGGACCGCCATGGCGGCGGCGAGTGCGGCAGGAAACCGGCGGTCTTCGTTCGGCGTCACGCGAACAGGGTGGCATGGCCGGAATCTTGAGGGGTTACCAGGTCGTGGCATCAGTCGTAACGGCGGAGCCGGACCAGTTCGGCTGAGACAAGATCTGGCATCCAGTGGCCTGGGACCAGATCAACCGGGTCGCCACAGGTCGCAGGTCTGGACGGGGACCAGGTCATTTGAGACGGGACAAGTTGGGCTGGGCTCTCGCGATCCAGGGGTGTGGTCACTCGTGCTGTGACGAGTGGGCGTCCGCAGGCGCGGCATCGAGGGCGGCCGGGTCGAGGCCGGCCTCTGTCAGGACGTCGGCGGCCACTCCGCGGCCAACCCGGGCAAGACCGATGAGCAGGTCCTCGCAGTCGATGCGGTCGGATCCGTGCTGCTCGGACCGTGCCTCCGCGATGTCGATGGCCTTGCGGGAGTAGGGGGTCCAGGCGATCCGTTCGGCCGCCTGGGAAGCTCCCATGCTCAGCCGGTTCCCGACGGATTGGTGGACCGCCTCCGGTGAGACGCCGGCGGTCTGCAGGAGCCGGGTGGCGCTGTTGTCCTCCGCGGTCAGCCCCCAGAGCAGGTGCTCGGTGCCGATGTAGTTGTTGCGATGGTGCACCGCCGCCTGCTTGACGTGGACCATCGCCTGGCGGAGGTCGTCGGTCATCGTCTCGGGGCTGTAGCGCTTGTGCGGGGCGTGGAAGCGCTGCTGGACCGCCTGTCGGGTCACGCCCAGGGCGGCGCCGATGTCGGTCCATGAGTTGCCGTGCATGCGGCAGTGCTCGACATAGTCCTCGACCAGGTCGTCCGCCAACGCCTGCATCTGTCCTGAGAGTTGGGCGGCGACCGTCAGCAGGGCGAGCCAGTCGGGCTGTTCCTGTCCGCCGGGGCGGTGTGCGGTGTCGCATCTGCGGTCGACTTCCGCGATGAGATCGTCCAGGTCCGGAAGAGTCATTAGGCAAGTACGCCTTGACAATTCGAGATTGTCAAGGCGTACTTGCCTCCTCTTGGAGGCGGGCCATGAGCGCCTTGAGCTCGGCGGACCGAGACACTTCACCAAATGCCCGGAGATGACTAAGACATCAGCTCACTTGCTCGGAGATCTCCGAGACTGCCTGGACATCACAGAGGTGCCGTCCGGGCCGCCGGGGCGCCCTGCCACCTCGCGAAGGTGATCGGCAATGATCAGCGCATGAACAAGATCGTGCTGATGTCGGATCCGAAGATTGCGGCGATCCCGGTGGTGGAGTGCGCCGAACCGCTCGTCGACATCCGGCTCGAGGGATCCCTCGCCATCGACTCTCGTAAGGTTGATCATTCAGGGGCATTCGCGTATCTGCGAGAAGGGGTACTGACCCGTCTCCTCAAGGCTCAGAAGCTGCTTCCGGATGGCGTCCGGCTGCTGTTCGTCGAGGGGTACCGGCCGCCTGCGCTGCAGCGCGACTACTTCGAGCGCTACGCCGACGAACTACGGACCGGCAATCCGGGCTGGTCGCCGACGCAGGTTCGCGACGCCGCGAGCCGGTACGTGTCGCCACCGGAGATCGCACCTCACAGCGCCGGCGCCGCAGTTGACCTCACGCTCGTCTCCGCCGACGGGAGGGAACTCGACATGGGAACCCGAGTGAATGCCAGCCCGGAAGAGAGTGACGGCGCTTGTTACACCGACGCCGACAACGTCGGCTCCGAAGCGCGGGCCAACCGGCGGGTGCTCAGTGACGCGCTGACCGCTGCGGGTCTCGTGAACTACCCCACCGAGTGGTGGCACTGGTCCTACGGCGACCGCTACTGGGCCCTTGCCACCGATACCGACAGCGCGATGTACGGGCCGCGGGAACTCGGTTGAAGTGAGCTGTGGTTGGTCCCCCGATCCATCACGCGCCCTGCGTGAACGACGGCGCAGAACGGCCGGCCGGGCAGGCACGTCTTCTCTCACTTCCCATGTGAGGAGCGGCGGGCCGGCCCGAGAGCCCGGGCAAGGGTGCGGTTCGAACTACTGCCACACCAGCGCGGCGACGCGGCGGAAGTTGCCGCCCAGAATCGCGGCGACGGCATCGATGCTCGCGGCCAACCGCAGACGATCGTCCGCGGCGATCCTCTCCTGCCAGTCGACGACCAGACCGGTGACGTCGTCAGCGCTGTGCGGCGCATAGCCCACGTTCACCGAGACGAAGCTGCCTCCCGGTCGGCTGTAGCGGGCCAGTTCGCCTGCATCCGCGCGCCGCTCCAACGGCAGACAGCAGTGCTGTTCCCACAACAAGGGCGGGCGGCGCGGTCCTGAGGATTCACTCGGCACGGTACGCATCATGCCGCTGCCCATCGGTTTCGGCAGCCGGCCTCCGCAGGCCACCCCGTTCACCTCGGAGCGCTGAACTCCGCCGCTGACGAGCCCGTCGGCCCCGTGTCAGCGAGACCCCGCCAGCTCGACATACCGCCGGGCTGACGGGCCCTCATAAAAGATCGTGCCGGCGGTGAGTACCCATTACTTCGGGATCTGGCCGCAGCAGGCGACGGTCTCGGTCTGGTCGGCGCTGACGAGCGGTGCTACCGCGAGCACGGCCGCCAGTGCCACGAACAAGTCCAACACAGCTTTGCGCACTGTCTTCTCCTGTGTTTGTCGGGATCCGGTGCCGCTTGAAGCGGTCACTGATTCGGAGGCGCGAAACAGTGGCCAGGTCGCACCGGAGTTGTGTCTCCTGCATGAAGCTCGCCTGACGCATCAGCGCCTGGCACCGCCCGGGGCCTCGCGGTGACAACCGCGTCAGCCGCCGAGCGTGCCGAAGAAGGCGCGGACATCGGTGACGAACGCCTCTGGCTGCTCCAGTGCGAGGAAGTTGCCGCCACGCTCCAGTTCGCTCCAGTACGTGATGTTGTGGTCCCGCTCGGCGAAACGGCGGATGGCGATGTCGGTGCTCAGGGCGACGGCCACGCCGGTCGGAACGGTGCCGCGCGCCTTCGGGGCCCAGGCGCTCGCGTCGTGGCCCGCCTCGTAGTACAGGTTGGCCGACGAGCCCGCTGTGCCGCTGAACCAGTAGATGCTGATGTTCGTCAGCAGGCGGTCGCGACCCACAGCGTCTTCGGGGAGCTCGGCGGCGGCGTCCGTCCACTCCTTGAACTTCTCCGCGATCCAGGCGAGTTGGCCGACCGGTGAGTCGTGCAGTCCGTAGGAGAGGGTCTGCGGACGGGTGGACTGGATGGCATTGAAGCCCATCATGTCCTGCTGGAAATTCTCCAGCCGCGCCAGTCGCTCCTGCTCCTGCCCGGTCAGCCCCTCGAACTCGGCCGGGTCCCCGGAGGGGAAGGTGAGCAGGCCGTTGACGTGAATGCCGACGACCCGGTCGGGTGCCTGCCGCCCCATCTCGGCGGCGATCCAGGCACCACCGCCCGTTCCCTGGACACCGTAGGTGCCGTAGCCGAGCCGACCCATCAGCTCGACGAATGCGCCCGCGATGCGGCCGGTGTTCCAGCCGGCCTCGCCGAGCGGACCGGAGAACCCAGTGCCGGGCGTAGAGGTCACGACGACATGGAAGTCCTCCGCCAGCGGCCGGATGACCTCGACGAACTGCATGAACGAGCACGGCCAGTCGTGCACCAGAAGCAGCGGTACGGCCGCCGGGTTCTGCGAACGGACGTGCAGGAAGTGGATGTTCTGCCCGTCGATCTCAGTAGTGAACTGAGGGAACTCATTGAGCTCCGCTTCCGCCTTGCGCCAGTCGAAACCGCCTGCCCAGTACGCGGCCAGGGCCTTGAGGTAGTCGGTGGGCACGCCCCGGCTCCAGCCGGCGCCGGGGATCTCGCTGCCCCAGCGCGTACGGGCCAGCCGCTCCCGCAGGTCGTCGATCTCGTCCTGCGGGACGTCGATGCGGTACGAGTGGATCCGGGCGTCGGTGCTGCTGGTTTCCATGGTGAGAACGGTAGTCTTGATATAGGCACGTTATGTTCCTAATGACACCACGGGCTGGGCTCCATGCTGGATACCTCCGCACGTTTGCTGCGCCTGCTCTCCCTGTTGCAGACCCCACGGGTCTGGCCGGGATCCGAACTGGCCGAGCGCCTGGGGGTGAGCGGCCGCACCGTGCGCAACGACATCGACCGACTGCGCGAACTCGGCTATCCCGTGGACGCGACCCGCGGCGCCGCCGGCGGCTACCGGCTGGGCGCCGGAGCGGCGATGCCCCCGCTGCTCCTCGACGACGAGGAGGCCGTCGCGGTGACGATCGCACTGCGCACCGCCGCGCAGGGTGCCGTCCCCGGCACCGAGGAGACCTCGCTGCAGGCGCTGGCCAAGCTGGAGCAGGTGCTGCCCTCGCGGCTGCGCCGACGGGTGCGGGCACTGCAGGCGTTCACCATGGCTGTACCGGCCGACCGTCCTGCCCCGACTGTCTCCGCGGACACTCTCACCACCCTGGTATCCGCCTGCCGCGACCGGGAGCGACTGCGCTTCGACTACCTGGACCACGCCGGCTCTTCCACCCGGCGCGTCGTGGAGCCCTATCGGGCAGTGAACTGGGGACAACGTTGGTACCTGGTCGCGTGGGACGTCGAGCGCGAGGACTGGCGGACCTTCAGGATCGACCGAATCCAGCCGCGAACCCCGACCGGACCACGCTTCACGCCGCGCGAACCGCCCGGCGGCGACCTCACCGCGTACGTCTCTCTACGGGTGTCGAGCGCGGCCTGGCGCCACCACGCGCGAGTGACCGTCCACGCCCCGGCGCCGGCGGTGATCGAGCAGATCAACCCCGCGGTCGGCACGGTCGAGGCCCTCGACGCCGACACCTGCGTCCTGACCACCGGCGCCGACACGCTGCAGACCCTCGCTGCCTACCTGGGCATGCTCGACTTCGACTTCGACGTCACCGAGCCCGTGGAACTCGTCGATCACCTCCGTCGACTCGCGGACCGCTACTCCCGCTCGACACCGCCCACCCGCTGCGACGAAAAGACGCCATCAGGGCCGTCAGAACCGGCATCAACCAGATCTGCCACTGCCGAACCAGATGATCCGAATGAGACAAGCCACTCGTAACGAGAGAAAAGCCACCCCAAAAGGGACAAGGGCGCCTCGTGCTCAGTCACAGTGGCGTAGCGCACTATTGCAAGCAACTGCTTGCAATAGTTAGCGCGGGTGGTGCAGGGTGGAGGCATGGCAACGCTCAACGTCGGCAATCTTGGTGAGTACCTGCGGGAGCAGAGGCGCAACGCGCAGCTGAGCCTGCGGCAGCTCGCCGAAGCCGCCGGGGTGTCCAATCCGTATCTGAGCCAGATCGAGCGCGGGCTGCGCAAGCCGAGCGCGGAGGTGTTGCAGCAGGTCGCCAAGGCGCTGCGGATCTCCGCCGAGACTCTGTACGTGCGGGCCGGAATCCTCGACGCCGAGCGGGACCGGGACGAGGTGGAGACGCGTGCCGTCATCCTCGCCGACCCGACGCTCAACGAGCGGCAGAAACAGGTGCTGCTCCAGATCTACGAGTCCTTCCGCAAGGAGAACGGGTTCGAGATCAAGGCGGACGAGGGCGCTCTGGACGGTGTGCCGGGTGCGGCCGGCGCACCGCACGCAGACGATGTAGGCGATATATCGGATGCGGTGGATGGGCAGGACACCGCCGGTGAAACGGCCCATACGGCCTGGCCCGCCGACGACGGCGATGCCGGTCAGGGCGGCCCGCACGGTCACATCGGCCAGAACGGCCAGAACGGCCACACCGGCCGGAAGGGTCGGGGTGGCCCCGCTCGACCGGCTTGACCCGCATCACCAGTTAGAGAACCGCATGACTCGTACGACCAGAACGACCAGTGCAACCAGTGCGACCCGTAGACCCCTATGAGCAGCACATCTCCGCGAGGCGACCGAGCACGTCTGGAACGGCTCGGCCGGCCGCGGAGTACGGACCGACCACAAAACCCTCACGCTCAACGCGATAGTGATTCCCGGAGGACCATCGCCATGGCCATCACCGACGACCTGCGCAAGACTTTCAGCGACCCGACTCCGCTCTACTTCGCCGCCGGCACCGCCGACCTGGCCATCCAGCAGGCCAAGAAGGTGCCCGGCATCGTCGAGCAGCTGCGCGCCGAGGCGCCGGCCCGTGTCGAGGCCGTACGCGGCACCGACCCGAAGGCCGTTCAGGAGAAGGCCACCGCCCGCGCCAAGGAGGCGCAGGAGACTCTCCAGACCAAGGTCACCGATTTCATCAGCACTCTGGACACCGACCTGAAGAAGATCGGTGAGAGCGCCCAGGACTTCGCCCTGCGCGGTGTCGGCGTGGCCGCCGAGTACGCCGTGAAGGCGCGCGAGACGTACGAGAAGGTCGCCGAGCACGGCGAGCAGACCGTGAAGACCTGGCGCGGCGAGGCCGCGGAGGAGATCGAGGAACTGGCCGTGGCCGTCGAGCCGAAGCCGGAGCCGGTCGAGGTCAAGGACGACAAGCCCGCCGAGGCCAAGACCGAGCCCGCCCCGGCGAAGAAGACCGCGGCGAAGAAGGCCCCGGCGGCCCGCAAGACCACCGCCAAGAAGACGACGCCGCCCGCGAAGTAGAAGTAAGCGGCGGCAAGCAGCAGTAAGTAGTAGCAGTAGTCGGCGGCGGCGGCTCCGCGGCCCCGGTCGCGCGCAGCCGTCGCGTACAACGGTCGGGGACTCCGGGCACTATCGGAGTCCCCGACCCGTTCTGCGGGTACGGTGACCGCGTAGAGACGACTCGACTCGGGTGGTGGGCTAAGTGCTGATGACGGCATTCGGCGGCTTCATGTCGCTGATCTTCCTCGCCATGCTGGTGCTCGCGGTGGCGGCGCTGGTGATGGCCGGCCTGGCCCGCGACGACGCGTATCGCGCCGCGAACAAGCAGAGCAAGGTGTTCTGGCTGGTGATCCTCGGCGTCACGGTGGCCGTGAACCTGCTGGTGCCGATGCTCTTCCTGCAGATCGCCGGGCTCATCGCCACGATCGTCTTCTTCGTGGACGTCCGCCCCGCGCTCCAGCAGGTCTCGGGCGGCGGCCGGGGCGGTCGGCGCGGCGGCGGCAGCAGCAGCGACGGTCCGTACGGGCCGTACAACGGCGGACGCTGAGCCGCACACAGGCGGCAGACGTCGACAAGCGGCCAACAGAACTGGGCTGGGCCGGGTGGGCTGAGCGGTATCAGGCCACGCGGTCCAGCAGCAGTACCGCCACGTCGTCCGTCAGCTCGCCGCCGTTGAGGTCCCGTACCTCGTTCACGGCTGCCCGCAGCAGTTCCTCGCCGCGCAGCCCCTGTGCCAGCTGGCGGCGGACCATGTCCACCATGCCGTCCTGGCCGAGCCGCTCCCTGCCCTCACCCGTCCGGCCCTCTATCAGGCCGTCCGTGTAGAGCATCAGACTCCACTCGCCGCCCAGCTCCACCTGCTGGCGCGGCCAGCGGGCGTTCGGCAGCAGACCGAGCGCCGGGCCGCCGTTCTCGTACGGCAGCAGTTCGGCGACGAAGGGTTGTACGAGGGGCTGCGCGACGGACGGGTCCGCGGCCCGGTGCGAGGCGAAGGCGTCCCGGCGGGCGGGGCGCGAGATCAGCGGGGACGGGTGCCCGGCCAGGCACAGGCCCGCGCGGCGGCCGTCCGGTGCGATGTCGACCGTGCAGAGCGTCGCGAAGATCTCGTCGTTGTCGCGCTCGTGCTCCAGGACCTGCTGGAGCGTCGAGAGCAGTTCGTCGCCGCACAGGCCCGCCAATGTCAGCGCGCGCCAGGCGATGCGCAGCTCCACGCCGAGCGCCGCCTCGTCGGGACCGTGCCCGCAGACGTCGCCGATCATGGCGTGCACCGTGCCGTCGGGGGTGCGGACCGTGTCGTAGAAGTCGCCCCCGAGCAGCGCGCGCGAGCGGCCGGGCCGGTAGCTCGCGGCGAACCGCAGCGAGGAGCCCTCCAGGAGCGGCGTCGGCAGCAGCCCGCGCTCCAGGCGCGCGTTCTCCTGCGCCCGCAGCCGGGACTCGGTCAGTCGCCGCTCGGCGGTGTCGGAACGCTTGCGCTCCACCGCGTACCGGATCGCACGGCTCAGCAGCCGGCTGTCCAGCTCGTCGCGGAAGAGGTAGTCCTGGGCGCCGACACGGACCGCCTCCGCGCCGCGCTCGGCGTCCTCGGACGCGGTGAGCGCGAGGACGGCGTGCCGGGGCGCGAGCCGCAGTACGTGCTTGAGCGTCGCCAGCTCGTCATCGGCCCCGTCCGCACCGTCGGCCCCGGGCGCCGTGTTCGTGCCGTTCGTGCCGTTCGTGCCGTTCGCTCCGGTCGGTTTGTGGGCCGCCCGGCCCGGAGCCGTCAGCGCGAGGTCGAGCAGGATGCACTGGACGTCGTCGGTGAGCAGCCGCTCGGCCTCGGTGAGGTTGCGGGCGGTACGGATACGGATCGGCCGGCCGGCCGAGTCGAGCAGTTCGGGAACGCTCAGCGAACGGGCCGGGTCGTCCTCGATCACGAGCAGCGTCAGCGGAGCGGTGCCGCCATGGGCGGTACCGCCGTGGACGGTGTCGTCGCCGGTGCCGTCCCTCGTCGAGGGCGGCGCCTGGCCGGACCGGTCGCCGGGCGCGGACGCGGCCTGAGCCGGACCGCCGGACGAAGACGCGGCGCGAGCCTGACCACCTTCCACGGCGGGGATCGCTCTCTGCCGCGGTACGGGTACGGGCATCGTCTGGGTTCCTTCCCTCCCCCCGAGGGCACGGTGAGCCAAGGGGTCCTCGGCCACCGACGGGGACCATAGCGTCAGGCGCCGCCACAAAGGAATGGCGGAGGTCATGGCGCGTGGAAAACGGCCTCCGTCATATGCCGCATCCCGTACCGCAATTGGGCAGGGTGTACTCCTGCCCGGGATGACGTACATCACGCGCCGGAGGTTGAGCGGCCGTGCCGAACGTGCCGCGTATCACGTGCGGCACGTCACGTGCCGTGTGTCACGGGCGGTTCGGCACGCAGGTGACGGCGACCGCGCGGACCACCCTCACTTGCCGGGACGTACGACCCCCAGTATCGGCATCGACCCCGCCCCCGCGATCATCACCGGCCGCCCCGTCCGCGGAGCGTGCACGATCGCGCCGTCGCCTATGTACATCGCGACATGACTCGCGTCGGCGTTGTAGATGATGAGGTCCCCGGGGCGCATGTCCTCCACGGCGACCCGGCCGAGCTGCTTCCACTGCTCCTGCGAGGTGCGCGGAATGCCCTGCCCGGCCGCGGCCCAGGCCTGTGAGGTGAGGCCGGAGCAGTCGAACGTCTCCGGGCCCTCGGCGCCCCACTCGTACATCTTGCCGATCTGTGCCGTCGCGTACTCCACGGCCTTCTTGCCCTGGGCCGACGCCTCGCCGCTGATCCCGTCGACGACACCGGAGCCGAGCCACTCCGTCTGCGCCTTGCGCGCGGCATCCTGCTCCAGCTCCGCCAGCCGCTTCTTCTCTTCCTTCGCCAGCCGCGACTCGATCTTCTCGGCGGCGGCGATGTGCTCCTTGACCTTCTTCTTGGCCTTGGCCTTCGCCTCGCGGTGGGACTCCAGCTGCTTCCACTGGGCCGCCGCGTCCCGCGCGTACTGCTCCAAGTCATCCTGCGTGCGCGACATTTCGGCGAGCAGGCCCTTGGTCGCCCGGGCGCCCTCGCGGATCCGGCCCGCGCCGTCCAGGAACTCCTGCGGATCGTCGCTGAGCATCAGCTGGGCCTCGGGCGGCAGTCCGCCGCTGCGGTACTGGGAGCGGGCCGCGGCGCCCGCGCTGTCCTTCAGCCGCTCCAGCTTCGCCTGGCCCTCGACGATCTCGCGGGCGAGCCCGACGATCTGCGTCGACTGCTTCTCGGTCCGCTCCTCCGCCGCGTTGTACGCGTCCGTGGCGATCGCCGCGTCGTGGTGGAGCTTGTCCAGCTTCTTGCGGATCGCTTCAAGATCCGCGGTACTCGCGGGCGTTGCGGGCGGGGTGGGGGCTGGAGTGGGCGTCGGTGTCGGTGCGGGTGTCGGCGTCGGACTCGCGAACGCCACTCCCGGTGCGGACAGAATGGTCGCTGCGCAGGCCAGGGCCATGGCCGCCGTCGTCAGGCTCCGCTTGCCCGATCGCATGCTCCGTCCCCCAAAGCTGATTTACCGTCAGTAACTTGCGGGTGCTCCGGGGGATGGTGCCATGCCGACGCGCAATGTGACAGAGGCGGGCAAGGGCCCCGGCCCAACTTCCCTGCCGAACTTCCCCGTCCCACTTTGTGCCTGAGCTTCCGCGCCCAACTGCCTTCCCCTGCGGCCCGTCCCCGTCCTTCCCTGCCCACTTGGCGATGATCTCCCCCGCGTTTCCCGTCAATGTGACGAACGACGCACCGAGATCGTTCCCGCCGCCGTCGGCGAGCCGGAACTCGCGCCGCCAGCGGGCCGGAACCCGCGCCGTCAGCGGGCGGCCGTACCTCGCCCGGTCGCGGGTCGTCCCCCGTAACCGCGGGTTGTTCTACGGGCGGGGCGCCAACGCCTCCCACCGCACGGTCACTTCGCCCTGCCGCCAGCGCGTCACGCCGTCCGTGACCGGCCAGTCGGCCGCCAGGTCGCGGACCGCGCGGATCCAGCGCTGCCGGGCGCCGTACGAGGCGTACGGTGCCGCGGCCGCCCACGCGCGGTCGAAGTCGCGCAGGAAGGCGTGCACGGGCTCGCCCGGGACATTGCGGTGGATGAGGGCCTTGGGCAGGCGTTCGGCCAGGTCGGACGGGCGGTCCAGGGAACCGAGCCGGGTCGCGAACGTGATGGTGCGCGGGCCCTCGGGACCGAGCGCGACCCACACGTGCCGACGGCCGATCTCGTCGCACGTGCCCTCGACGAGGAGCCCACCGCGCGAGTTGGCGCACGCCGGCGCGAGGCGGGCGCACAGTCGCGTCCAGACCTCGGCGACCTGTGCCTCCTCGTACTGCCGCAGTACGTTCGCCGCGCGGATCAGCGACGGCCGCTCCGGCAGCGGGATCTCGAAGCCGCCGTGCCGGAACGCGAGGCCTTCGCGCTCGTACGGTTTCGCTGCCGCGACCCGGGCCGGTTCGATCTCGACGCCCACCACGCGCGCGCGTGGAGCGACGGTACGCAGTCGCTGGAGCAGCTCGACCGCGGTCCAGGGGGCCGCCCCGTACCCGAGATCGACCGCTACGGGGTCGCCGGTCCGGCGCAGTTCGGCGCCGTGGGTGGCCGCGATCCAGCGGTCCATGCGGCGAAGCCGGTTCGGGTTGGTCGTCCCGCGTGTCACCGATCCCACGGGGGTCGCTGCGCGGGCTGCCATGGGTGCAAGGGTATGCGCCCGCTCGTACAGGGCACCCGGCGCTGGTGGGGCCCCTGGGGGTGCGACCCCGAGTCGGCGCGCGTAGTCAAGGAGAGTTCGGTCCGCTGGAGTGACGGGGTCGCCCACATCGGTGACCGTACGACAACTCACCACGGC
>NZ_JBFAHW010000112.1:0-33913 GCF_040654355.1 Streptomyces sp. NPDC050704
CCACCCGGTCGGAGGACCGGGTGGGGCCCCTGCGCCCGAGGGCAAGCGGAGTTCCGCTCAGAGCTCCAGTCGCTGCCCGGGGACGATCGCGTCCGGATCCCCGCCGATGACGGCCTTGTTGGCGGCGTAGATCCGCTGCCAGCTGGTCCCGTGCCGCGCCGCGATGCCGCTCAGCGTGTCGCCGCTGCGGACGGTGTAGTCGCCGCGGGACGAGTCGCGCCCGGTGTGGCCCGTCGAACGTGCCGGCGCCTTCGACGGCTTCGACGGGGCTGCCTTGGTGGTGGGCGAGTCGGGCGTGGACGCCGCGGGAGCGCTGCCGGACGCACCCGCGCGTGCCGAACAGGTGGGCCAGGCGCCCCATCCCTGCCCGCGCTGCACCTTGGTGGCGACAGCGATCTGCTGCGCCTTGGAGGCCTTGTCGGCGGTCGACGCGTAGGCCGTACCGCCGTACGCGCGCCAGGTGCCGGCGGAGAACTGGAGTCCTCCGTAGTAGCCGTTTCCGGTGTTGATGTGCCAGTTCCCGCCGCTCTCGCACTGGGCGATGCGGTCCCACACTCCGCCGTCCGCCGCCGCGGCGTTGCCGGTCGCGGCGAGCAGTCCGAGCGGAGCGATCAGTGCCGCCCCTGCGAGGACCGCCGTCGTACGAGTCGTACGAGCCTTCCGAGTGTTATCGGCACAATCGGACATGTATTTCCCTCTCGAAGGACCCGGGGTCCCCCAAGGCGGCACGGAACTCCCCCGCGCTTCGACGCGGTCGTCCCGCTCCGCCCCGTCCGTCGGCGGTGGTGCGACTGCTGGTACTGCTGGCTGGCTGTGGTGCGGCCGGCGGACGTACCCGAGCGGTGCTCGTTGCACACGGCGGAGGAATGTAGAGAGGCAAGGGGTCCGATATCAACCAACTCCTTGTCATTCCAGGCCAGTTAGCCGTTACCGGGAGTATCGGCGATTTTCAGCCACCCGCTTCATTCGCTGATTTCAGGATTTGTCGACCAACGGACCTGACGATCTGTGACGCGGCTCACGGGATCAACTTCCTTGGAAATCCGAGAAGTTGACGCGGAGTAACAGATTCCGCGACCGGGTTCACCCTGCGCGCCGGATGGTTCGATTCCGTTCGCTTTCGAGCGTGACTCCGGCCACAGATCGTCCGTTGTCTTCTTCATGAGCCGGGAACCCATCCGGTTCATGGCCCGGGAGCCACCCGGCCACGCCACGCACCGCATCCCGAGGAGCCCCCGTGCCGCGCATGCTCGACGTCAGCGACGACGTACGCGCCGAGATCGGCGACGAAGAAGCCGACCGGCTGCTCGCCGGAGAGAACGCCCCGGGCAGTTACGACTGCACGTCCTGCCGCACCCAGGGCGACTCCGAACAGGAGCGCACCAGCACCGTCCTGTTCATCGGCGACGAGACGGCCGTACTCGCCTTCGCCCACGCCACCTGCCTGCCCTCACAGATCGTCCAGGTCACCGAGGAGCAGCTGCAGGGCGCCGTCCGTTCCATCACCGGCGACCAGCGCCCGGCCGAGGCCCTGCCCCAGCAGGCCGTCCTCGGCGTCACCAGCGGACTGGTCATGCTCGGCGGCGAGTTGCACCCCGCGCTCGTCGTCGAACCGACCGCGCCCATCGCCCGGCCCGGCACGACGGGAGGCGGCGGCGACGACTTCCTGCCGCTCCTCATCGAGCAGGGCTTCATGCCGCTGCCCCAGCTCACCGAGGTGCCTCCGGTGCTGCACGGCTGGTCCGTGCTGCTCGCCGTGGGCCAGCTGCACGCCGTCCTGCAGCCCGGCTCCGGCGGCGGCTCGCCCGTCGCCTGGTGGCAGGCCCACCAGCCGCTCCAGGTCACGGACAGCTGGCGGGCGGCCGCCAACAAGCACCAGCAGGTGCTGCTGTTCGCGGCCCCGGTCGGCTCGATCGGCCGCCAGCCGCGGGAGGACCTGCTGCGCGACGCCCTCGACAAGGCCGCGGCCAACGGCAAGCTGGTGGCGAGCGCGATGCCGCTGGCCGGTACCTGAGCGTGAGCCCCGGGCCCTGACTGCGCCGGGGCACTCCCGATGAGCTGCGAAAGCGGACAAGTCGGCCGCATCCGAAGGGCGGCGGCGTCGTTGGCACGTACGTGCACACCTACGACGCCTCCCGCCGCCTGCCGTACACGTCCTCGGTCCCGGCGATGAGGCCGGGCCCGGAGACCGCGGGCGCCCATTCGGCCACCCCGATCTACGACTCGCTCTACTCGGAGTACCGCAGGACGTTCCGGACCCTGCCGGGCGACCGCAACGGCGAGGAGGAGTTCGGCTTCATGGCCTTCGGGGCCAGTCCGCAGAGTGTGGGCCTGCACAGCGGGGGCCTGCACGGTACGGGCCTGCACAGCACGGGCTCGTACCACTCGGGCTCGTACAACCCGGGTTCGCACGCACCGGGTTCGTACGGCATGCGGCAGGGCGCCGGGCAGCAGCAGACCGGGCACGCGGCAGCGCACCACGGTCAGACCGCGACGAGCGTCTGGCAGCCGGTCGCACGGATGCACGCCACCGGTCTGGTCCCGGCGGCGCTGCCGCCCGGACCGCGCCGGGAACGCTGACGCACCTGGGCACAGGACATGGGAGAGGGCCACCCGCACACCGCGGGTGGCCCTCTCCCATGGCTGTATGTCCTGGCAGGGCGCCCGGCCGGGCGCCCGCCGCGTCACTTCTTCTTGCCGCGCTTCTCGCGCACACGCACCGAGATGTGGATGGGCGTGCCCTCGAAGCCGAACTCCTCGCGCAGCCGGCGCTCCACGAAGCGGCGGTAGCCGTGCTCGATGAAGCCCGAGGAGAAGAGCACGAACCGCGGCGGCTTCGTGCCCGCCTGTGTGCCGAAGAGGATGCGCGGCTGCTTGCCGCCGCGGATCGGGTGCGGGTGCGCGGCGACCAGCTCACCGAGGAAGGCGTTCAGGCGGCCCGTCGGAACACGCGCCTCCCAGCCCGCCAGCGCGGCCTCGATCGCCGGGACCAGCTTCTCCATGTGCCGGCCCGTACGCGCCGAGACGTTGACCCGCGGGGCCCACGCCACCTGGAGGAGCTCGGTCTCGATCTCCCGCTCCAGGTAGTAGCGGCGCTCCTCGTCGAGGTTGTCCCACTTGTTGAAGGCGAGGACGATCGCGCGGCCCGCGTCCACGGCCATGGTCACGATGCGCTGGTCCTGGACGCTGATGGGCTCGGTGGCGTCGATCAGGATGACCGCGACCTCCGCCTTCTCGACGGCGGCGGCGGTGCGCAGCGAGGCGTAGTAGTCCGCGCCCTGCTGGAGGTGGACGCGCTTGCGGATACCGGCCGTGTCGACGAACTTCCAGGTGACGCCGCCGAGCTCGATCAGCTCGTCGACCGGGTCACGGGTGGTGCCCGCGACCTCGTTGACGACCACGCGGTCCTCGTTCGCCACCTTGTTCAGCAGGGACGACTTGCCGACGTTCGGGCGGCCGATGAGTGCGATCCGGCGGGGGCCGCCGAGCGCGACACCGAAGGTCTGTGCCGGAGCGTCGGGCAGCGCCTCCAGGACGGCGTCCAGCATGTCGCCGGTGCCGCGGCCGTGCAGGGCGGAGACGGGGTGCGGCTCGCCGAGGCCGAGGGACCAGAGGTACGAGGCGTCCGCCTCGCCGCTCAGGCCGTCGACCTTGTTGGCGCACAGGACGACGGGCTTGCCGGCCTTGCGCAGGAGCCGTACGACCGCCTCGTCGGTGTCCGTGGCGCCGACCTTGGCGTCCACGACGAAGACGACCGCGTCGGCCGCCTCGATCGCGTACTCGGCCTGGGCGGCGACGGACGCGTCGATGCCGAGGACGTCCTGCTCCCAGCCGCCGGTGTCGACGAGCTTGAAGCGGCGGCCCGCCCACTCGGCCTCGTAGGTGACGCGGTCGCGGGTGACGCCCGGCTTGTCCTCGACGACGGCCTCGCGGCGGCCGATGATGCGGTTCACCAGGGTCGACTTGCCGACATTCGGCCGGCCGACGACGGCGAGGACCGGAAGCGGGCCGTGACCGGCCTCGCCGAGGGCGCCCTCGACATCCTCGACGTCGAAGCCCTCTACCGCGGCGAGCTCCATGAACTCCGCGTACTCGGCATCGCCAAGTGCCCCGTGCTCGTGCTCAGCCGAGCCGTCGGGCTGGATGTGGTCGTTCATGAAGTCCGTACCTCGTTCATCGTGGTGGTCGGTGGAACACCTCGTATGGGGTGATCCACTACTCAAGTGTCTCTTAGCGCCCCGTAAGGCGCCTGGCGTTTTCCAGGTGCGCGGTGAGCTGCTTCTGGATGCGCACGGTCGCCTCGTCGAGTGCCGTGCGCGTACGCCGTCCGCTGCCGTCGCCCGCCTCGAAGGGGTCGCCGAAGACGACGTCGACCCGGCTGCGCAGCGGGGGCAGCCCCTTTATCAACCGTCCGCGCTTCTCTGTGCTTCCCAGCACCGCGACCGGGACGATCGGCGCTCCGCTGCGGACCGCGAAGTACGAGAGCCCGGCGCGCAGCGAGGCGAAGTCGCCCTCGCCGCGGGTGCCCTCGGGGAAGATCCCGAGGACGCCGCCGTTCTCCAGGACGCCCAGTGCCCGGGTGATCGCGGTGCGGTCGGCGATCGAACGGTCCACCTGCACCTGCCCGACGGCGTGCATGAAGGGGGCGAGCGGGCCGACGAACGCCTCCTTCTTGACCAGGAAGTGCGACGGCCGGGGCGCCACGCCGATGACCATCGGACCGTCGATGATGTGGGAGTGGTTGACCGCGAAGATCACCGGGCCGGTCGCGGGGACCTTCCAAGCGCCCAGGACGCGCGGCTTCCAGAATCCGTACATCAGGCCGACCCCGATGCGGCGGCCGACCTCGGCGCCCCGCGCGGAAGGCGCTTGCGGGGAGGATGCCTGCGTCACTCCGCGGCCCGCTTCTCCTCGACGAGGGTGACGACGCACTCGATGACCTGCTGGAGCGTGAGGTCGGAGGTGTCCACCTCGACCGCGTCGGCCGCCTTCGCGAGCGGCGAGGCCTTGCGGCTGGAGTCGGCCGCGTCCCGCTTCAGCAGCGCCTCGCGGGTCGTGTGCAGGTCGGCGCCCTTGAGCTCACCGCTACGGCGGGCGGCGCGGGCCTCCGGGGAGGCGGTGAGGAAGATCTTCAGGTCGGCGTCGGGCAGCACGGTCGTACCGATGTCCCGGCCCTCGACCACGATGCCGTCCTCGGCCGCCGAGGCGATCGAGCGCTGCAGCTCGGTGATGCGGGCCCGCACCTCGGGCACGGCGCTGACCGCGCTCACCTTGGAGGTGACCTCCTGGGTGCGGATCGGGGCCGCGACATCCGTGCCGTCGACCGTGATGGCGGGCGCCGACGGGTCCGTACCGGACACGATGTCGGGCTTGCCTGCCGCGGCCGCGATCGCGGAGGGGTCGGTGATGTCGATCCCGTTGTTCACCATCCACCAGGTGATCGCCCGGTACTGCGCGCCGGTGTCCAGGTAGCTCAGGCCGAGCTGCGTGGCGACGGCCTTCGAGGTGCTCGACTTGCCCGTGCCGGAGGGACCGTCGATGGCGACAATCACGGCCTGGGCGGTCCGGGCGGCGGTGGTTTCCACGGGTGCGGGCACCTTCCTGGTACGGGGTGGTGGGCTGGTACGGGGACGATCGCGCCCCGAACAAGGTTACTGGCTCCCCGGCTCCCGTTTTACGGACCCCGCGGCGCCCCGGTCACGCGCCGTTCGCCTTCGCCACGACGATCACCAGCAGCAGGATCGCCAACACGACGGCCAGGCCGATCGCGAGGGCCCGCGTGCCGCTCGGCGGCCGGGTCTGCGGCACGGCCGCCACCGTGTCGTTGAACACGTCGTGCCCGGTGACCGCGGCCCGCGCGCACCAGGGGCAGAGAGTCAGATGGGAGCCGTAGCTGTGTCGTGGCCGGTCCGGGCAGAGCTGGGCCCGGCGGCGTTCCTCGTCCAGGGCGCGCAGCCACTCCTGTGCCTGGGGCCGGGCGGCGGGGTCGGTCACGCCGGGCCCGAAGGCGCGCTGGGCGAGCGTGAGCAGCGCGGGCGGCAGGATCGTGGGGTCGATGACTCCGCGCGGGATGACGACACAGCCCGGCTTGGCGACGTACGAGCGGCTGGCGGCGATGTTGTCCTTGACCGTCGTCTCGGACTCGCTGTCGTGCGGTACGCCGCCGAAGGGGTGGTTCCCGGCGGTCAGCAGCTGGTAGATCAGCACCGCGAGTGCGAAGTCGTCGCTCTGCCGGGTGGCCGGGCCGCCCGCCAGGCGTTCCGGGGAGGCGTAGTCGGCGGTCTGCATCAGACAGGGGAACTCCTCGCGCGTCGCCGGGTCGGTGAAGGCGATGGAGTCGCAGTCGAGGAAGGTGACGAAGCCGTTGCCGTCGACCACCACGTTGTTGCTGGAGAAGTCACCGACGACCAGCCCCTCGTGGTGCATCCGCGCGGTCATGAAGGCGAGGTTCCAGCCGACGCCGAGCATGAACCGCCAGTCGGTCCGCTCGGGGAACAGCCGCAGCCGCTGGGCACGAGTGAAGAGGCCGACGAGCTGGACGTGCCCGGGCTCGCCGAACCGGCGCATCGCGTAGCCGAGGAACTCCCCCTCGGGGCCGCGCGCCACGGCGGTGGGCCAGGCCAGTTCGGGCGGCTGGCCGGGTCCTATGGGGCGGCCGCCGAGCGGGGTCATGGTCAGCATGCGTTCCAGGCGGCGCTCCTGCTCGGCGCCCGGCGGCTCGCGGTAGAGCTTGACCACGATGTGGTCGTGGCCCGCGACCGGGAAGACGGTCGCCTGGCCGCCGCCCTTGATGGCCTGCGGGCCGAGCAGCACGCGCGCGCCGTTGAGGTGGACGCCGGGTCCCGTCGAGTCCGTCATGTACCTGATCCTGTATCTGATCCTGTCGAGTCCTTCATGTTCCGGCTCATCTTCCGGCTCATGTCCTGACCGCCCGCAGCAGTGTCTTGTCGTCGCCGTTGAGGGCGGTGAGCCGGTCGGAGCGGAGCAGCGCCGCCAGGTCGTCCTCGTCCACCTCGGGGTCGGCGCCCGGGGCGTCCAGCGACCGGAGGACCGCCGAGGTGAAGGAGGCGTTGGGCACCGGTGGCCGCCCGCCCAGCGCGGCCTGCGCGAGCCCGTCGGTGGAGAGCAGCACCCCGTCGACCCCGTCGTCGAGGACACAGGCGGTGCTCAGCCGCTCCTCGGCGCCGGGCGAGGTCAGGAACACCGTCTCGTTGCTGTACTCGCTGACGGCCGCGGGCTGCGGCAGCAGATGGAACCGCGGCTCCCCGTCGGGTGCCCGCCCCGCCCGCAGTACGACGAAGCCGTCGCCGACCGAGAGATGGCCGATCCAGGCCGGGGTGAGGACCACCACGGTGAGCGTGGTGGCGAAGTCGTACGCCTCGCCGCCCGTGCGGTGCAGGAACTCCTTGCAGACCCCGCGGAAGGCCTCCGCCAGCAGTGTGCCCACGGCCGCGCCGGGCGGGCAGGAGTGGGCGGCCCGGCGGGCGAAGTGGTCCGTGGCCAGGTCGACCGCGAGCCGGGACCCCTCGTCGGAGCGGCTGCGGCTGCCCGCGCCGTCCGCGACCGCGAGGACGGTGACGGCACCCGACACGGCATGCCCCCAGGCGTCCTGGCACGGCACGCCGGTCTGCCGGTGCCGGTAGCCCTCGACGCTCAGCCCGTGGACCCGCCAGTTCGCGCTCACCCGTGCACCCCGCTCATCCCCCCTCACCCGGCCACCCCGCTCAGACTTCCCAGGCCGGACGCTGCGTCCTGAACTGGGCGAAGATCTTCTCGAAGACCTCGTCGCCGGCGCCCCGCTGCTCGGCGTTGGCGCTGGCCGACATCATCTGGAGCAGCTCGCGGAACGGGAAGCCGTGCAGCCGGGCGTTGAAGGTGGGCGCGAGGGCCCTGAGCACCTGCTCGCCCATGTCGGAGATGTCGCCGATCCCGATCGCGTACAGCCGGTACTTCCGGGCCTGCTGGTCGTCGGTGAGCATCGGCACCAGGCGCTGCCAGGCGTTGGTCCAGTGGCCGGTGCCGTCGGTGGGCAGTCCGTCGGTGACCAGGCAGATCTGGGGCCGGTAGTACTGCAGGCCGGAGGCGCGCAGCTCGGCCTTGCGGGCGGCGACGATGCGTACGGACAGTTCGAGGGCCTCGGTGAGCAGGGTGACGCCGGCCGCGCCGAGGACCGGGGCCTGGAAGGCGTGCGCGGGCACGAAGGGGCTCACGGGGGCCTGCGGGGGCAGCGGCTGGGCCCCTCTCCAGGCGCAGACGCCCTGTCCGCCGAAGGTGACCACGGCGACCTCGACGCTGTAGCTGAGGCTGACGTCGTCGTGGAGTTCGCGGGTCCAGGCGTGCAGCGCGTCGTTGAGGTGCTGTATGGGCGCGCCCGTCATGGAGCTGGAGGTGTCGAGGCAGAGCACCAACGGGAGGCGCTGCGCGTTGTTCTCGAATTCGATGTCCGCGTAGGTCGCGGGGAGCGTCTTGGGCTGCCGTTCGTTGCGCATCGGAATCTCCGCGGGGCAGGTGGTCCGGTGGTCAGGTGTGGTCGTCCGCGGCTCGCCGGTGGGGGCGGCGCGGGAGGGCGATCAGGACGTCGGGGTCACCCGGCGTCCCCGCGGGGTCCGCCACGTCGACCAGGGCGCCGGGATCGGGCGGCTGGGCGTCGGCGTCGGACCACTCGGCCCGGTAGAGGCAGTGGTCGAGCTCGACGTACCCCTGGGGGCGGAGCGGGGTGCGTACGGCGGCCGTGCGCCTCGGGGTGCCGGGTTCGCCGGGACGCGCGGGTTGCGAGGGCCGGGGTGACGCGCGGTGGCGCGGCCCGGCAGCGGGCCCCTGTCCGGCCACGGCCGGGGCGGGGCTCACCCGGGTGCGGCGGACGGCCAGGGCGAGCAGGGCGACGAGCAGGAGGAGGGCGGCGGCCGCGCCGGCGGTGAGCCACGTCAGGAGGCCGCTGCCCTTGGAGTCGTCGTCGAGGGGCCCGGCGAACTCACCCCTGATGAGGTCCCGGCCTCTGGCGCTCCCGTCCGTCAGTCGCTTGACGGCGTCCTCGCACGGCTTCGAGCAGGCGGGCGAGGCCAGGAGAATCCTGCCGGTCTCCGGGGACAGGCCGCTCACCTCACTGTCCTGGCCCACCTTTCGCTTGTCCGCGAGGACGAACAGGACAGTGCCGCCTATGCCCGTGGTGACGGAGTCGGCGACCGAGACGGTGAGCCTGGCGTGCCGGTCCGCCTGCCGGAGCGCGTCCTCGCCTTCCTTGCCGAGGGGCAGCCGTTTGTCGATGGTCAGGGGCAGCGGCTTGCCGGGCTCCGACTGCGCCCAGCAGAGAACCTCGTTGTCGGGGCACTCCTCTGCGACAGCAGTGACGGCGGGGACCAGATGGAACACCGTGACGAAAAAGGCGATGAGCAGGATTCCGCGACCCATGACACCCCCGTTCGGGCGCAGGAAAAGCACATCGCATATTAGAGGCGAATATCGGCCCGGCGGATAGCTGTCGGGAGATTTCGTAGCCGTTCGTAGCGGACTGGGCCCTGCTTATGAAATCCCTGTTCTAGAAATGGAACACCTCCTGGCACCTGGTGAACATCTGACGCGCCCGTTCCGCCCAGTCACCGGCCAGCCGGTCGAAGTCCTGCGGTGCCATGCGGCTGGTGAGCGGAAGAACGCAGACTCCGGCGAGGCAGGGATGCGGGCCGCGGACGTCCCAGACGGAGAGCATGGGGATCAGTTGTTCGGTATTCCACGCATTGGCCGCGGCGGCGGCCTGAGCCAGCTGATCCTCCCGCAGAACATGACCGTCCGTCATGAAGGCGACGAGCAATTGGCTGGTGGTCATGAAACGGATGGTGACCACACGGCCGGTTTCGGGAACGGCGAATTCCAGAGTGACGGACGTGGAATCCGAGGTGGCGGACCGGGCGCGGCTGCGGCCGGCCCAGCTCTCCACCAGCTGTCTCCAGTTGGCACCCACTTCGGGCATCGGTCCTGAGGTGGCCTCAGCGCGCACCGCGGCCCACCGCCTCCACGACCATGGACCCGGTCAGCCCGGCGTCGAGCAGTGCCTGCGCGTGCAGCCGCAGACAGGAGGGGACGGGTTCCGGGAGCCGCGGCCCGGAGCCGGGAGTGGAGTCCGGAGTGGAGTCGGGGCCCGGGACCCGGGACGCGAGGTCCTTGACCCGGGCCCGGATGGCCTCCGAGACCGTCGGCGGCGGCCAGTCGGCGGCGTCCCCGACGCCGGTGAGGAACTCCCGCAGCAGGACGTCGAGTCGAGGGCGGTCCTCGGGCTGCCGGGCCAGGCAGCGGGCGAGGACGCCGCGCAGCGCGTCCGGTACGTCGTCCAGTACGGGCGGGCCGTCGAGGACCCGGTAGATCACACCGCCGGCGTCCCCGAAGGGAGAGTGCCCGGTAGCCGCGAAGACGAGTACACCGGCCAGCGAGAAGACGTCGCTCGGCGGACCGACCGGCTTGGCCGTCAACTGCTCGGGCGACATGTAGTGCGGCGTGCCCATGGTGATCCCGGGCTGGGTGAGCTTGGCCGAGCCCGCCATCAGGGAGATTCCGAAGTCGATGACCCGGGGTCCGTCCGCGGCCAGCAGCACGTTGGCGGGCTTGAGGTCGCGGTGCACCACCTTCCCGGCGTGGATGGCCTGGAGCGCCTCGACCAGGCCGGCACCCAGCACCCGCACCTGCGCCTCGGTGAAGGGGCCGGCCGCGCGGACCGCCTCCGAGAGCGCCGGGCCGGGTACGTACACGGTCGCGAGCCAGGGCGGGTCGCCCTGCGGATCGGCGTCGACGACCGCCGCGGTGAAGGCACCGCCCACCGCCCGCGCGGCCGCCACCTCACGGGCGAACCGCTCCCGGAACTCAGGGTCGGACGCGAACTCCTGCCGCACCACCTTGACCGCCACGGCCCGTCCGCCCGGCGACCGGGCGAGATACACCCACCCCATGCCGCCCGACCCGAGCCGCCCCACGATGCGATACGACCCCACCCGCAGGGGATCACTCACCGGTGTCCTCACGCCGCCCACCTCATTCGCGCGCAGAGATACCGAGTGTCCCCCGAACCAGCCCACTCCGACGGCCCGTTCGACCACATCTACGGCCGAATCGCACACCCCCGCCCGGCCGAATCCCGCACCCCGCCCCCGACTCCGGGCCCCCCGCCCCCTACTGCCGGATCGACCAGCCCCGCTCCCGCAACGAAGCCGTCAACACCGGCGCCGCCGACGGCTTCACCATCAGCTCCACCAAGCCCGCCTGCTGCCCGGTCGCGTGTTCGATGCGTACGACCGATCCTCGACGCCGACCTCGCACCGCTCGGCGCCGGGGCGCCTCCCGGGCTTCGGCACGGCTGCGGCGGCCTCCGACCGCCGACACCGGGACCCACCGGCCCCTTACTGCCGGATCGACCAGCCCCGCTCCCGCAACGACGCCGTCAACACCGGCACCGCCGACGGCTTCACCATCAGCTCCACCAAGCCCGCCTGCTGCCCGGTGGCATGTTCGATGCGTACGTCCTCGATGTTGACGCCCGCGCGGCCCGCGTCGGCGAAGATGCGGGCGAGCTGGCCCGGCTGGTCGTCGATGAGGACGACGACGCTCTCGTACGTGGTCGGGGCCGCACCGTGCTTGCCGGGGACGCGGACCTGGCCGGCGTTGCCGCGGCGCAGGACGTCCTCGATGCCGGTGGCGCCCTCGCGGCGCTTGGCCTCGTCGGAGGACTGGAGGGCGCGCAGGGCCTGCACGGTCTCCTCCAGGTCGGCGGAGACGTCCGCGAGGAGGTCGGCGACCGGGCCGGGGTTCGCGGACAGGATGTCGATCCACATCCGCGGGTCGGAGGCGGCGATCCGGGTCACGTCGCGGATGCCCTGGCCGCAGAGGCGTACGGCCGCCTCCTCGGCGTTCTCCAGGCGCGCGGCGACCATGCTGGACACCAGGTGCGGCATGTGCGAGACGAGGGCGACCGCGCGGTCGTGGGCGTCGGCGTCCATGACGACCGGTACGGCACGGCAGTGCGAGACCAGCTCCAACGCGAGGTTGAGCACCTCGGTGTCGGTGTCCCGGGTCGGCGTCAGCACCCAGGGGCGCCCCTCGAAGAGGTCACCGGTCGCGGCCAGCGGGCCGGACTTCTCGCGGCCCGACATGGGGTGCGAACCGATGTACGCGGACAGGTCGAGCCCCAGCGACTCCAGTTCGCGGCGCGGCCCGCCCTTGACGCTGGCCACGTCGAGGTAGCCGCGCGCCACCCCGCGCCGCATCGCGTCGGCGAGCGACGCGGCCACGTGCGCGGGCGGCGCCGCGATGATCGCGAGGTCGACCGGGCCCGCGGGTTCCTCGTCGGTGCCGGCCCCCAGCGCGGCCGCCGTACGGGCCTGCTCCGGGTCGTGGTCGGAGAGGTGCACGACCACGCCGCGCTTGGACAGCGCCAGCGCGGCCGACGTACCGATGAGTCCGGTGCCGATGACGAGCGCGGTTCTCACTGGGCGATGTCCTTGCGGAGTTCGCCCGCGGCACCGAGGTAGACGTGCGCGATGTCGGAGCGGGGCAGATCGGACTCGATGTGCGCGAGGACCCGTACGACTCGGGGCATCGCGCCCGCGATGTCCAGCTCCTGCGCACAGATCAGCGGTACGTCCACGATGCCGAGCTTGCGCGCGGCGGCCGCCGGGAAGTCGCTGTGCAGGTCGGGCGTCGCCGTGAACCAGATGCTGATCAGGTCGTCGGTGGTCAGCGAGTTCCGCTCAAGGATGGCGGTGAGCAGCTCGCTGACCTGCTCGTCCATGTGCCCGGCCTCGTCCCGCTCCAGCTGGACGGCGCCCCGGACCGCTCGTACCGCCACGGTGAAACTCCTTGCTGATGTACGTATCGGCTCTGGTACATCCAGCCTAGTCAGCCCCCGCCGGCCGGGGACGCGCCGCCCGCCTGCCGAGACGCCCACCGCCCGCCCCGAGGCGCTTGGAGCGTGCCGATGTCACCACCGATGCCATCACCAACGTCACCCGAACCGCCCCTCCTCGCCACTTGGAGTGAGAGCGCAAGGGCGCCTTTAGGTAAGATAGTCCGTAAATTTCCGCGAAGTCGCTCCTGTGCGCCTCTGGACGCAGGGGCCGCGGGTCCGCTTGCATGGTGAGGCTGTCCGCGCCACGCCTCGGGGGAGGCAAGATGAAGCGTTCCGGACCACTTTTCACGCTCCTTGCGGGACTGCTGCTCGCCCTGTTCATGCTGTCGCTCAACGCGACCACAGGGACGCGCAGTACGTCGGTAGGGAGCGACACGCCACCCGACACCTCGTCTCCGAGCCCGAAACCCACGGCGACGGCGACGGCCACGCCGGAGAAGCCGTCGCGGTCACCGTCTCCCAGCCCGTCGAAGACCGCCCTGCCCACCGGCGACTACGCGGGCCGCACCGACGACGACTCCTCCGCCGTCGCGGTCACCCTGCGCGACGGCAAGGCGGTCGCGTACTTCTGCGACGGCCGGGACCAGGAGTCATGGCTGAAGGGTGACGTGAAGGACGACGGCAGCATGCGGCTCACCAGCCAGAAGGGCGACGTGCTGACCGCCGAACTGACCGGCAGGCGAATCCGCGGCACCGTGGACATGGGGCAGCGGGAGTACGGCTTCACGGCCGACAAGGCCCTCAAGCCCTCCGGCCTGTACCGGGCGACCGAGACCGTGCGCGGCGCCAAGGTCGACGGCGGCTGGATCGTCCTTCCCAACGGCCGCCAGGTCGGCATCCTCAAGCGCGACGACAAGCCCGCGGCCGCACCCCCGATCGACCCCGAGACCGGCGCCGTGACGGTCGACGGACAGCAGCTCACCGCCCGGCCCGTGACTCCGTAATTCCGCGCCACACACAACTCCGTGATCTACGTGATCTTCCCGCTCCGCCCCTTGCCCCATCACCCGTGACCGCAGGGAGCCGACCATGACCGTGGACCCGAACGCCGCCACCCAGGGCTTCCCCACGCCCGACCCCGCCCACCGCCGCCCGGGCGCGGCCCGCTATCTCGTACCGGCCCTGGTCGCCGGAGCGGTCGCGGTCGGCCTCGGCGTGTACGGAAAGGCGCACGACCCGGAGGGCACCGCCTTCAACCTCGCGGGCTTCAACAGCACGGGCGCGGTCAAGTCCTGGATGGCCACGGCGGCGATGGGCTTCGCGGTCGTGCAGTTCGTGTCGGCCCTCATGGTGTACGGGCGGCTGCCGGGCCCGAGCTGGTCGGGGGTCCTGCACCGCTGGTCGGGGCGGATCGCGTTCCTCGTCGCGGTACCGGTCGCCGTGCACTGTTTGTACGCGTTGGGCTATCAGACGTACGAACCGCGCGTCTTGTGGCACTCTGCCCTGGGTTGCTTCTTCTTCGGGGCCTTCAGTGCCAAGATGCTGCTGCTCCGCTCGGAGCGACTCCCCGGCTGGACCCTGCCCGTGGTCGGCGGGCTCGTCTTCGCCGCACTCACGGTGGTCTGGCTGACCTCCGCCCTCTGGTTCTTCCGCACGTTCGGAGTGACGACATGACCCATGGCTCGACGCGGCGCACGGTTATCGCGGCAGGAGCGGCCGCGCTGCTCGCGGGCTGCAGCGAATACGGGGACGAGAACGACGAGGGCGGCGCGGAGTCGCCCACCGAGGGCGGCGCCGGCGGGGAACTCGCCAAGACCGCCGACATCCCGGTCGGCGGCGGCAAGATCTTCAAGGACGAGAAGGTCGTCGTCACCCAGCCCGAGCAGGGCGACTTCAAGGCCTTCTCAGCGGTCTGCACCCACGCGCGTTGCACGGTCGCCAACGTCTCGGACGGCACGATCAACTGCACCTGCCACGGCAGCAAGTTCCGCGTCGCGGACGCCTCGGTGGCCGACGGCCCGGCGACGAAGCCCCTCCCCGCGCGGCAGATCACGGTCACCGGAGACTCGATCAGCCTGGCCTGACCCGGCAGGCCCCGGGGTCAGGCGTCCCAGAGCGCGCCCAGCGCCGTCAGGTCGCCCCGGTACTCGATCCTGTCGGCCCACTCCGTAGGCCATGCGTCGGCACCGAGGTACGCCCCCGCGAAGGCGCCGGCGAGGCACGCGATCGAGTCCGAGTCGCCCGAGGTGCAGGCCCCCCGGCGCAGGGCGGTCAGGGGCTCGTCGACGAAGAGCAGGAAGCACAGCAGACCGGTGGCGAGCGCCTCCTCGGCGATCCAGCCGGCGCCGGTGGCCAGACACGGGTCCGTCTCGGGCGACGGTGACCGCAGGGCCCGCTGAAGCCGGTCCAGGACCTCCAGGCACTCGTCCCAGCCCCGCGAGATGAAGTGCGTCGGTGTGGGGTCCTGGGCGCGGGTCCACAGGTCGCCGAGCCACTGCTCGTGATAGCGCGTCCGGTTGTCGTACGCGTACGAGCGCAGCAGTCCGACGAGCCCGGTCGGCTCGGCCCCCTGCGCGAGCAGGCGCACGGCGTGCGCGGTGAGGTCGGACGCGGCGAGCGCCGTCGGGTGGCCGTGGGTGAGCGCGGCCTGCAACTGGGCGGCCCCCGCGCGCTGTTCGTCACTCAGCCCCGGGACGAGTCCGACGGGTGCGACACGCATGTTGGCACCGCAGCCCTTGGAATCGACCTGGCTGGCGTCCTGCCAGAGCCGGTCCTCCCGCTTCAGCTTCTCGCAGGCGACCATGCACGTGCGCCCGGGCGCACGGTTGTTGTCCGGCGACTGGTACCAGTCCACGAACTCCTCGCGTACCGGCCGCTCCATCCGCTTGGGTGCCAGCAGCCCCCGGTCCGTCGCCGTCCGCAGCCCCCGCCCCAGGGCCAGCGTCATCTGCGTGTCGTCCGTGACGTACGCGGGGTCCGGCAGCCGCATCTCCCGCCAGGGGCCGAACTTGGCGAGGATCGACGGCACGTCGTTGAACTCGGTCGGGAATCCGAGCGCGTCCCCGAGGGCGAGCCCGGTCAACGCCCCTGAGGCGGCCCGCTTCTTGACGGTGGTGGTCATCAGGATCGTCCTTCCGGGGACGGAGAGAGGGAGAGGGACGCAGGCGTGGAGAGTGACGCGGGCACCGGCCGCAGCAGCGGCGGATGCAACGCGGTCGCGGGACCCGCGCGATACAGCGCCGCGGGCTTGCCCCGGCCACCCGTCAGCCGCGCCGCACCGGGGACCTGTTCGACGAACCCGGGCGTGGCAAGGACCTTGCGCCGGAAGTTCGGCCGGTCCAGCACCGTGCCCCACACCGTCTCGTAGACGTGCTGAAGCTCTCCGAGCGTGAACTCGGGCGGGCAGAACGCCGTGGCGAGACAGGTGTATTCGAGCTTGGCTCCGACGCGTTCATGGGCGTCGGCGAGGATCCGGTCGTGGTCGAAGGCGAGCGGATCGAGCCCGTCGTACGGCAGCCACCGGGCGCTCGCCGCGTCCCCGCCGCCCCGCGGCTCGGGAGGGTCGGGCAGCAGCGCGGTGTACGCCACGGAGACGACCCGCATCCGGGGATCGCGGTCCGGCTCGCTGTACGTCCGCAACTGCTCCAGATGCAGCCCCGAGACGTCCGAAAGACCGGTCTCCTCGGCGAGTTCGCGCCGGGCCGCCGTCTCGGCCGACTCCTCGGGCAGCACGAAGCCGCCGGGCAGTGCCCAGCGGCCCGCGTACGGCTCCTGTCCGCGCTCGATGAGCAGCACCTGGAGAGTGCCCGCACGGACGGTGAAAACGGCCAGGTCGACGGTGACGGCGAAGGGTTCGAAGGCGTGCTTGTCGTAGCCCTCGGGTGCGGTTCCTTCTGCTGCGGTCACGCCGCCCACCCCCTTAATAGTCACTACGACTATAAAGAGGTGGGCGGCCAATGACAACCCCTCAACTCGCGCCCCGGGACGTCAACTCCCGTCCTTGGACGGCGCGAACACCGCCACCATCGCCCCGGCCGCCGAGGCCGCGGCCGAGACCCACAGCGCCGGGGCGCACCCGTCGATGAAGCTCTCGGCCGAGTCGTAGCCCCCGTACCGGACGAACACGGCCGCGGCGACGGCGACTCCGAAGACCCCGCCCAGCTCACGCATCGCGTTGTTGACGCCCGCAGCGACGCCCACGTCTGCGGGCGGCACCGACGCGGTCACGGCGTTCGCGGCGGTGGGGAAGACCATGGAGATGCCGATTCCGGCGATGACCAGCGGCACGACCAGTCGGTCGTAGCTGACGCCGGGCTCCACTTGCCAGGCCATCAGCCCGAGGCCGACCGCCTGGAGAACGAGCCCCCCGAGCATGAACGGCCGGTTCCCGAACCGGTCCGCGAGCGCGCCCGCGAGCGGCGCCACGAGCAGTGGCATTCCGGTCCACACCAGAATCCGTACGCCCGCCTCCAACGGGGAGTTGCCCAGGCCGACCTGGAAGAGCTGCGAGATCATGAACAGCGCGCCGAGCAGCGACATGAACATCAGGAAGATCGCGCCGTTGGCGGTGGAGAAGCCGCGCCGCCGGAAGTGCCCGAGCGGCAGCATCGGGTACTTCGCCCCCGACCGCTCCCAGCCGAGGAAGGCCACCACGAACACGGCCCCGACGGCCAGCGCGCCCAGCACCTCCGCGCTCCCCCAGCCGGCCTCCGGCGCCCGCACCGGCGCCCAGGCGAGCCCGGTCAGGCCGACGGCCGCCAGCACCAGTCCCACGATGTCCAGTTGGGGCCGCGGCCCGTAGCTCTCGCGCAGTTTCAGCGCGGCGAGCGGAAGCATCACGAGCCCCAGGGGCACGTTCAGCCAGAAGATCCACTGCCAGGACAGACCGTCCGTGACGGCCCCGCCCAGCACCGGTCCCGCGGCCACCCCGAGCCCGCTCACACCACCCCACAGGCCGATCGCCACACCCCGCTTCTCGGCCGGGAAGGCTTCGCTGATCAGGGTCAGTGTGAGGGGCAGCAGTACGGCCGCTCCGGCGCCCTGCACCGCCCGTGCGGCGATGAGTTCACCGGCGCCGCCGGCGAGCGCGGCCCATGCGGAGGCCAGGGTGAAGACGGCGAGTCCGACGACGTACATCCGCCGCCGCCCGAACCGGTCGCCGAGCGCCGCGCCCGTCAGGGTCAGACAGGCGAAGACGAGGTTGTACGCGTTGATGGTCCACTCCAGTTCGGAGAGGCTCGCGCCGAAGTCGGCCTGCAGCGCGGGCAGCGCGGTGGCGACGACCACCACGTCCAGCGCGCACAGGAGCGCCCCCAGCCCGGCGAGACCCACCGTCCAGGCGCGCCGTGGGGGCGCGGCGGCGGGTGGTTTGCGGGCGGGGGCGACCAGATTTCCTGCGAGGTCAGCGATGTCAGCCATGAGGGACGGGTCCTTCCGTGAGAGTCACTCACGGAAGGCAGACCGGCCCCGCCCCGAAAAGGAATCGCGCCCGAGGAACGCGACGAGCCGGTCGGAGGCACCGGCCCGGGGCAGCACGCCGACCGGCTCGGCGAAGCGCACCCCCCGGTCCTCGTCCGCGACCACACACCGCGCCACGGACAGCAGCTCGACCGCGAGCCCGGACGGGATCGGCCGCGGCCGACCGCAGGCCTGCGCCACGTCCCAGCCGTGCACGGCGATCTCGACGGCGCCGGCGGCGGCCATCACGCGCACGTCCATCGGCCGGTCCGCCACGGTCACCGAGCGCCCCTCCCCGGACCGCCCGTCGCCGGCCAGGGCCACCCAGGCGCCGAGCAGCGCGCAGGCCCGCCGCCGGAAGTCGCACGCGGGGTCCGCACGGCCGGCCACCCCCGGGAAGAGACCGATCCGCCCACCGGTCATCCCCTCGTGCAGCGCGTCGAGACCGTCGTCGAGATGGCCGAGCAACTCCCCGAGGTCCCACCGCGCGCACGGCGTGGCCCGCCCCAGACTCCCGGGTACGACATCGGCGACACTTCCCAGCGCGTACGCGAGCGAACGCTCCAGCAGCTCCCCGTAGTCCGGCTCCTCGTAGTTCGCCTCGCCCGTGGTCACGACAGCACCTCCGGCATCCCGAAACGCCCGACCGATTCCGCATCCGCGTCCAGGAAGACGGTGATCCGTGCGATCTCCCCGCCCTCGAAGGTGAGGACCTGCACCGAGTGCGGCCGATGCACACCGTCCGCACCTCGTACGTACGCCACCGCGGCCGGCTGCCCGTTCGCGCGTGTGGGGATCATCCTCATACGTCCCTTCTCGTGATCGCGTGCCTCCAGGAACCGCAGTACGTCCTTGCGCCCGCTGAACCACTCCAGGTAGGGCGGCATCTCCAGTTCGACGCCTTCCTGGAGGAGCCCGAGCAGCGCGTTCATGTCGGCCTCCTCGAAGGCGGCCATGTACCGGTCGAGCACCGCACGGTCCCCGGCGCCCTCGGGCTCGACCACGAGGTCCTCGTCCGGGGCCACCTCGTCGAGCCGGGCACGCGCGCGCTGGAGGGTGCTTTTGACCGCCGCCGTCGAGGTCCCGAGCAGCGCGGCGACCTCGGACGCCCGCCAGGCCAGTACGTCCCGCAGGAGCAGTACGGCCCGCTGCCGCGCGGGCAGGTGCTGCAGCGCGGCGACGAGCGCGAGCCGCAGACTTCCCCGCGCCGCCACGACGGTCGCCGGGTCGACCAGCGCGTCGGGCAGCGGCTGCAGCCAGGGCACGTCCGTGGCCGAGGCTCTCAGCGGCCCCTCAGGCGCCTGGGAGGGCGCCCCGAGCCCCGAGGGCAGCGGACGGCGCACACGGCTCTCCAGCGCCGTCAGACACGTGTTGGTGGCGATCCTGTGGAGCCAGGTGCGCAGCGAGGCGCGGCCCTCGTATCCGTCGTACGACCGCCAGGCCCGCAGATACGTCTCCTGCACCAGGTCCTCGGCGTCGTCGACCGACCCCAGCATCCGGTAGCAGTGCGCCAGCAGCTCCCGTCGGTACGGATCCGTCAGCCGTACGAACTCGTCGCGGTCCGTCGTCGCAGCCATCCCCGCTCCTCTCGTCCACCGGTACAGACCGGCGGGGAGCCGAAAACGCATCGGCCGGTCCCGGGGCAATCCCGGAACCGGCCGTAGGACAGACGGGCGCTCTAGAGGTCGACCTCGCGCATGAGCATGCCGACCTCGGTGTTCGACAGCCGGCGCAGCCAGCCCGACTTCTGGTCGCCGAGGGTGATCGGCCCGAAGGAGACCCGCACGAGCTTGTCGACCGGGAAGCCGGCTTCGGCGAGCATGCGCCGCACGATGTGCTTGCGGCCCTCGTGGAGGGTCACCTCTACGAGGTAGTTCTTGCCGGTCTGCTCGACGACCCGGAAGTGGTCCGCACGCGCGTACCCGTCCTCCAGTTGGATGCCGTCCTTGAGCTGCTTGCCCAGGTCGCGCGGGATCGGGCCCACGATGTGCGCGAGGTAGACCTTCTTCACGCCGTACTTGGGATGGGTCAGCCGGTGGGCCAGCTCACCGTGGTTGGTGAGGAGGATGACGCCCTCGGTCTCGGTGTCCAGCCGGCCGACGTGGAAGAGCCGCGTCTCGCGGTTCGTCACGTAGTCGCCGAGGCACTGCCGGCCCTCGTTGTCCTCCATCGTCGAGACGACGCCTGCGGGCTTGTTCAGCGAGAAGAACTGGTACGACTGCGTGGCCACGGTCAGCCCGTCGACCTTGATCTCGTCGTGCTCGGGGTCGACGCGCAGCCCCTGCTCCACCACGATCTCGCCGTTGACCTCGACGCGCGACTGCTCGATCAGCTCCTCGCAGGTCCGCCGGGAACCGTAGCCCGCACGCGCGAGGATCTTCTGGAGCCGCTCGCCCTCCTGCTCGGCGCCCGGGAACGTCTTGGGCAGCCTGACGTCCTTCTTTTCGGCGTACCGCTCCCGGTTGCGCTCCTCGGCCCGCGCGTCGTACTCGCGAGAGGTCGCCGGAACCCAGCGCCCTCGTCCGGTGCCGAGGTGGCCCTTCTTGGGCCCGCCCTTGGCGCCGCCGCGCGCGGAGGCACCGCGCCCGGACTTCGGCCCTTCGTGGGACGGGGTGGGGCCTACGTCGTACCGGCGCTCCTCGGGGCGCGGATTGGCGGCGCGCTTCGGCTTGTCGTCGCGCCCTCCCGCGCCCCTCGGCTGGGAGCCGTCCCCACCGGCGCCCCTGGAGTTGCCGGCCCCGCCGGTCCCCCTGGGGTTGCCGCCCCCGCCCGTCCCACGGGAGCCGCCGCCCCCACCGGCGCCACGGGAGTTCCCGCCGCCACCGGAACCACGCGGGTTACCGCCACCACCGGAACCACGGGAGTTGCCGCCTCCGCCGGCCCCGCGGGGATTACCGCGCCCGTTGTTCCTGCCACTGCCGCTGCCACTGCCACTGCTTCGCATCAAAGTTCCGTCGTCGTCGTGTCGTCTGCATCTGCATCCGGTGCATCCGGATCGAACGACGGGACCCCTTCCAGCGTCTCGGCCTCGATCGCGTCCGCCTCGGGAAGGAAGGGCGCGAGCTCCGGGAGCTCGTCCAGGCCTCGCAGGCCCATTCGCTCCAGGAAGTAGTTCGTCGTCCTGTACAGGATCGCACCTGTTTCGGGTTCCGCGCCCGCCTCCTCGACCAGACCGCGCTGCAGGAGGGTCCGCATCACGCCGTCACAGTTCACTCCGCGGACCGCCGAGACCCGCGAACGGCTCACCGGCTGGCGGTACGCGACCACCGCCAGCGTCTCCAGAGCGGCCTGGGTGAGCCGGGCCTGCTGGCCGTCCAGCACGAATCGCTCGACCGCCGCCGCGTACTCGGGCCGGCTGTAGAACCGCCAGCCGCCGGCGATGAGCCGCAGCTCGAATCCGCGCCCCTGCACGGTGTACTCGTCGGCCAGCGCACGCAGGGCGTCCGCGATGTGCCGCCGCGGCCGCTCCAGTATCTTCGCGAGGTACTCCACGGTCGCGGGCTCGTCCACGACCATGAGCACGGCCTCCAGGGCGGGCCTGAGGTCGAGGTCCGCGACGGTCGGCGGCCCCGCCGGGGCCTCGGTGGTCTCCTCGCTCACGCCTTCTCCTCCTGGGCTTCCTTGGCTTCCTTTGCTTCGGATTCCACGGCTTCGGATTCGACGAGGGGCGGCCGGTCGAACTCGTCCGTCACCATCGGCCGCGCGTCCCCGTCCCCGCCCGTCCAGCGCACCATCAGCTCCCCCAGGGCCTCCTCCTGGTCCAGGGCGACCGCCTTCTCGCGGTAGAGCTCCAGCAGGGCCAGGAACCGCGCCACGACGGTGAGGGTGTCGTCGGTGTCCTCGACGAGCGAGCGGAAGCTGGCCTCGCCCAGCTCCCGCAGCCGCGCCATCACGATCTCGGCCTGCTCCCGCACGCTGACGAGCGGTGCGTGGATGTGGTCGACGTACACCTGCGGCTTCGGCTTCGGCTGCATCGCCTTCACGGCGAGCCTGGCGAATCCTTCCGCCCCGATGCGGATGACGACTTCGGGGAGCAGTTCGGCGTGGTGCGGCTCAAGGCCGACGGTACGGGGATAGCGCCGGGCCTCCTCTTCGAGGCGGCGGTTGAAGATGTCGGCGATCTGCTTGTAGGCGCGGTACTGCAGCAGTCGCGCGAAGAGCAGGTCCCGGGCTTCGAGGAGGGCCAGGTCGGCCTCGTCCTCGACCTCGGCGGAGGGCAGCAGCCGGGCGGCCTTCAGATCGAGCAGGGTCGCCGCCACGACCAGGAACTCGGTCGTCTGGTCAAGGTCCCAGTCCGGCCCCATCGCCCGGATGTGCGCCATGAACTCGTCGGTCACCCGCGACAGCGCCACTTCCGTGACGTCCATCTTGTGCTTGGAGATCAGCTGGAGCAGCAGATCGAAGGGCCCCTCGAAGTTCGACAGCCGAACTTTGAAGACCCCGTCACCGGCCTCAGCGGAATCCTGAGACTCGGCAGAGGCCGCGGACCCGGCCGAAACTGCGGGTTCGGCGGAAGCCCCGGGTTCCGCCGGAACCGCGGGCTCGGCGGAATCCCCGGGTCCGGCGGAAGCCGTTGGTTCGCCAAGAACCGCAGACTCGACAGAAGCCGCGGGTTCGGCGGAGACCCCGGGCTCAGCGGAAGCCTCGGGCTCGGCAAGAACCGCAGACTCGGCGGAAGCCCAGGGCTCGGCGGAAATCTCGGCCTTAGCAAAAACCTCGGGTTCGCCGACAGCCTCGGGGTCGGCCGGAACCTCGCGCTCGGCCTCCGGCTCCGCCGCAGGCGGCTCGACCTCCACCGGAGGTGCGGGTACCGGATCGGGCTCGGGCTCCGCCTCCGCAGGCGGCAAAACCTCCACCCCAGGCGCGGGCACCGGTTCAGACTCGAGCTCCGCCTCCGCAGGCGGCAAAACCTCCACTGGAGGTGCGGGCACCGGTTCAGGCTCGGGCTCCGCCTCCGCAGGCGGCAGGACCTCCGCCGGAGGCTCGGGCGGAGGTGCCGACCCGGGGCCCCGCCCCAGCGCACGCCGGCGCCCGGCGGAGCCGCCGGCGGAGGCAGGGGCGTCGTTCGAGGTCATAGCCGTCGCAGGCTACCGCTACCGCCCGCGAAGCCGTCGGACGAGAATGCTCGCGTCTCCCCGGGATTCGAGATCCGCCAGCACGACGGCGACCGCCTCACGGACGATCCGCCCCCGGTCCACCGCGAGCCCGTGCTCCCCGCGGAGCACCAGCCGGGCGTGCTCCAGATCCATGAGCTCCTCGGCGGACACGTACACGGTGATCTTCTCGTCGTGCCGTTCCCGACCGCTGGGCCGCCGCCCGCCGCCGCCGCGCCCGCGCTTTCGCGACTGCTGCGCGGTGGCAGAACCTTCCTGCTGCTCCGGGCGCCGCCCGGAGCGCTCCGCGGCGGCGGACCGACTGCGGGACTCCCCGTCGGAGGAGTCGGCGTCGGCGGCGACATGTTCGTCGCCCTCGCCGTCGCCGCCCTGGACGGGCACCGACTGCGGCCCGGCCTCCCCGGCGGCGGCGTCGCTCTCGCCCGCCGGAGCCGGCACCCGGGCCTCGCCGTTGGCCTGGCGCCGGGGGCTGGATGCCTGGAGCGCCATTCCCCCCGTCGTACGGAACAGTTCGTCGGCCCCCGGCAGACTCACTCGGCGTGACACCGGGCGAGCACCTCCCTGGCGAGCTGGCGATAGGCGGCGGCACCGACGGAGTTGGAGGCGTACGTCGTGATCGGCTCACCGGCGACCGTGGTCTCCGGGAAGCGTACGGTCCGGCCGATCACCGTGTGGTAGACGTGATCGTCGAACGCCTCGACCACGCGCGCGAGCACCTCACGGCTGTGCACCGTCCGCGAGTCGTACATCGTGGCGAGGATGCCGTCGAGTTCCAGTTCCGGGTTGAGCCGCTCCTGGACCTTCTCGATGGTCTCGGTGAGCAACGCCACGCCACGGAGGGCGAAGAACTCGCACTCGAGCGGCACGATCACCTTGTGCGCCGCCGTGAGGGCGTTCACGGTGAGCAGACCCAGCGAGGGCTGACAGTCGATCACGATGTAGTCGTAGTCGGCCATCAGCGGCTTCAGGGCGCGCTGCAGCGTGGACTCGCGCGCGACCTCGGACACCAGTTGGACCTCGGCGGCCGACAGGTCGATGTTGCTGGGCAGCAGGTCCATGTTCGGAACCGCCGTCTTCAGGAGCACCTCGTCGGCTGCCATGCCCCGCTCCATGAGCAGGTTGTAGACGGTGAGGTCGAGCTCCATCGGATTGACGCCCAGACCCACGGACAGTGCGCCCTGCGGGTCGAAGTCGACGAGCAGGACCCGGCGTCCGTACTCGGCGAGCGCGGCACCCAGGTTGATGGTCGACGTCGTCTTGCCCACGCCGCCCTTCTGGTTGCACATCGCGATGATCTTGGCGGGTCCGTGGTCGGTCAGTGGACCCGGAATCGGGAAGTACGGCAGCGGGCGTCCGGTCGGGCCGATGCGCTCACGGCGCTGACGGGCCGCGTCGGGCGCGAGCGTGGCCGCGTACTCCGGATCTGGCTCGTACTCGGCGTCGGGGTCGTAGAAATGCCCCTCGGGCAGGTCGTCGTAGTCGGCGAAGTGGGTGCGGTTCTCGCCACTTCCGTTGCCGGCCATGGCGTTCACGTGATGGCCATCCATGCTCTGGTGTGCTGTCTGAGCCAGCTTCGGACTCTGGTGGGCTGCGAAGGTGCGCACAGCAACGGAGCCGACAGCCTCGAGCCCCGTGGGCCTTGAGCCCTGCGCAGGCATTCCTGGTTGACCACCCCCGGGAGTAAATGTCGACTCATTCACAAGTCGTCTTACCTCCTTGGTGACCAGGAAACTTCTAGATAGGTCAGCGTGGCACCATGCCGACGGTTGGCGACTCTATGGCGTGTCACCGCTCCGCAGCAACACAATCCGCCGGACCCGGCCCGATGTGTCGGCAACGGAACACCCCTCTGTCAAGGGCGTAAGGGCGTCGCACGGCAGGTTTCCCGGGTGTGCGAAACGGTTAAAGGGTTACGTTCGAGGCGAGTTGAACGAGTGTCGCAAAGTGACCCGACACACACCCGGCCGGACCTTGTGGGGCAAGGTCCGGCCGGGTGTGCGAGGTTGACGACCTGTGTTGACGTATCGCCTTTTGTCGGTGCCGAGATCGGCCCAAAAGGTCAGCCGAGCAGGGTCTCCAGTTCGACGTGCTCCAGGCCGTGCGCCTCTGCGACCTCGCGGTAAACCACCTTGCCGTCATGGGTGTTGAGGCCCTTGGCGAGCGCCGGGTCACGGCGCAGCGCCTCGACCCAGCCGCGGTCGGCGAGTTCCACGATGTACGGGAGCGTGGCGTTCGTCAGCGCGTACGTCGACGTGTTCGGCACCGCGCCGGGCATGTTGGCGACGCAGTAGAAGACCGACTCGTGGACCGGGAAGGTCGGCTCGGCGTGGGTCGTCGGACGCGAGTCCTCGAAGCAACCGCCTTGATCAATCGCGATGTCGACAAGAACACTTCCGGGCTTCATCCGCGACACGAGCTCGTTGGTGACGAGCTTCGGGGCCTTGGCGCCCGGGATGAGCACGGCGCCGATGACGAGGTCGGCTTCGAGGCAGGCCTTCTCCAGTTCGAAGGCGTTGGAGACGACGGTCTGGATCTTCGTGCCGAAGATCTTGTCCGCCTCCTTGAGCTTGTTGATGTCGCGGTCGAGCAGGGTCACGTGGAAGCCCATGCCGATGGCGATCTGCGCCGCGTTCCAGCCGGAGACGCCGCCGCCGATGACGACGGCCCGGCCGGCCAGCACACCCGGGACGCCGCCGGGCAGCACACCGCGGCCACCGTTGGCGCGCATCAGGTGGTAGGCGCCGACCTGCGGGGCCAGCCGGCCCGCGACCTCGGACATCGGGGCGAGCAGCGGCAGCGCGCGACCGGGCAGTTCGACCGTCTCGTACGCGATCGCCGTGGCGCCGGACTCCAGGAGCGCGTCCGTGCACTCCTTGGACGCGGCCAGGTGCAGGTAGGTGAAGAGCGTCTGGTCCTTGCGGAGGCGGTGGTACTCCTCGGCGATGGGCTCCTTGACCTTCAGCAGCAGGTCGGCGGTGGCCCAGACCTCGTCGGCGGTGGCGATGATCCGCGCTCCGGCGGCGACGAACTCGTCGTCCGTGATCGAGGAACCGACGCCGGCGTTCTGCTCGATGAGGACCTGGTGGCCGTGGCGCACCAGCTCGTGCACGCCGGCGGGGGTGATGGCCACCCGGAACTCGTTGTTCTTGACCTCGCGGGGGATGCCGACCTTCACGTCGATCACGGTCCTTGGCTCAGAAGGGTCTGGGGTAACGCTGCGCATGCCAGAACGATCCCTGACATACCCGGAGGCACGGGGGCACACCGGGAGACACCACGAAAGGACGCGGCGGAGCCAGTCTAATGAAGGGATTCCCTCTGTCTAGCCTTTCAATGCATCAACCTTCTTCGGATGTACTGCGGATTTCGTAGGCGTTAGCGTCATGTTCCCTGGCTGATGCGTCCTCCGGGAGCTCATCACCCAGCATGCGCTCGGCCGCGCCGCGGTGCAGCCGGGCGGCCGTGGGGTCGCCGAGCCGGTCCAGCGTGTCGGCGAGCCGGAGCTGCAGCGCGGCCCCCAGCCGGACGTCCTCGGCGCGGCGCGCCCACTCGACCGCCTCCTGGCAGGTGCGCAGCGACTCCTCGGGCCGGCCCGCATATTCCTGCACCCGGGCCAGCTCGCTCAACGCCCTTGCCTGGCCCGGCACATCGCCGGTCCTGCGGTGTCCGGTGACCGCCGAGCGCCAGTTGAGCAGCGCCTCCCCGTAGCGGCCCGCGTAGGTGTGCACGGTGGCGATACGGCCGTGCAGCCGGGCCGCGTCCACCCGCTCGTCGCGCGCGAGCCGCTGGGCGAGCGCACGGCCGTACCAGTCGGCGGCCCGGTCGTAGTCCCCGAGCTCCTGGTAGGCACCCCCTACGGATTCCATCGCGCGGCCGGTCGCATACGGGTCCTGGGCTTCCCGTCCGGCGTCCAGGGCGGCCCGGTAACGGGCCAGAGCCTCCGTCGTACGACCGGTCCGGGCGTCCAGGTCGGCGAGGTTCAACAGCGCGGCGGCCTTCTCCCTGGGCAGGTTCCGCCGCTCGGCGACATCGAGGACGAGCCGGTGGATGCCGTACAGCTCGGGCGCCGCCGCCTGCGTACCGAAGTGCGCGACCATCGCCCTGACCAGCGCGGCCATCAGGCGGCGGGCCAGTGTGTCCAGCTCTCCGTCGGCGACCGCGAGCCGGGCGGCGGCCAGCAGCGCGGGCTGCCGGATGGTCAGCCAGTCGGCGGCGGCCCGGGGGTTCGGGAAGCGCAGCGCGCGGGGCATCCCGGCGAGTTTCTCGCGGGCGGGCGAACTGTCGGTCTCGGTGATGGCCCGGCAGGACACCAGCAGCCGTACGGTCCGCTCCAGCATCCGGGCGCGGGCCAGCTGGAGTTCGGCCGGGCGGTCCTGGGTCTCGGTCAGCCTGCGCAGCAGCGGCAGCAGACAGCCGGGCACCTCGTACTGCGGCAGCGGCGACTCGACGTGCCGTACCAGGCCGAGCGCGACGAAGTCGTCCAGCGTGGTGTGGGCGGCGCCGACCGAGCAGCCGGCCAGCGCGGACGCGGTGTGCGGATCGACGAGACCCCCGGGGGCGAGCGAGAGGAGTCGCAGTATCCGGGCGGCGGCCGAGGTCAGGCCCGCGTACGCGAGGCGGAAGACGCGGTCGAGGACCGGGCCGCCCTCGTCACCCTCGGTGCGCAGCTGCTTGGCCAGGTCGGCGACGGCCGCCTTGGGCCGGTGGGCCAGCCAGGCACCGGCGAGCACCAGCGCGGCGGGCTGGCCCGCGCAGATCTCCACGAGCCCTTCGGCGGCGACCGGGTCGACCGTGATGCGTACCGCGCCGGTGTACCGGCCGATGAGTTCGAGGGCGGACTTGGTGTCCAGGCCGCCGAGGGTGCAGGGGCGGACGTCGGCGATCCCGGTCAGGGGTCCGCCGGAGACGGCGACGACGAGGCAGTCGGGGGTGTCCGGGAGGAGCGCGTCGACCTGTTCGGCATCCGCCGCGTCGTCGAGCAGGAGCAGGACGCGGCGGACGGCGAGGGCCTCGCGCAGCGCCTCGCAGAGGTCGTCCTCGTCGGCTCCGGCGGGGGTCGGCCGTTCGAGAGCCGTGAGCAGGTCACGGGCGGTGCGTTCGGTCGGCCGGGGGGTGCCGTCGGGATCGGCGAGACGGGCACGCAGAACACCGTCCGGGTAACTGTCCGCGACCTGCCGTACGAGCTCTTCGGCGAGCGCGCTGCGACCGGAGCCGGGCTTGCCCGCGATGAGCAGCACGCGCGCGCGTGGCGCTTTCCGGCCTGAGATCGTGTCAAGACCGGCGCGCTCGATGTCGGCCCGGAGTTCCTTCAACTCTCTTGTGCGGCCCAGGAACTGACTCTCCGTGGGACCAGGGTCGGCAGCCGGCTGCTGTGCTTTTTCGGACACCGAGGCTTCGCCGGCGTCCACCGCCTGATCCGTCACGGGCCACACTCCCGTCCTACTGCACGCGCAAGCCCGCCGGGACTCCGGACGGGGCGTTTCCAGAGCCTAGTTCACGCTCTGCGACGATCCGTGCGGAGCGCGGCGGGTACGTCCCCCGATCGGATCAGCAGATCGTAGGACCGATGCCGTCAGGCGAACATCAGAGGCGAGCCGAGGTCCGCGCCCTGTAAGGGGCGCGGGGAACTGCGCGACCAGCCCAGACGGACCGACAGTTTTCAAGACCGCCGATCCCGCGGAGCGCTACGCTTCGAAGGGCCGAGCCGGCCACGGCGCCTCGGCCGGGCGCAGCGCGTCCGGACCGTCCCCGCTGCGGGCGGCGACCAGGGAAAGGACGCCCACGACGAGGCAGTTGTTGTGCAGCTCACCGGCGAGCACACCGCGTACGAGCTCGTCCACGGGGACCCGCGAGAGCTCCATGTCGGCCTCTTCGTCCTCCACCTCGAAGCGCTGTCCCTCGGCCTCGGACAGATCGCGGGCGAGGAAGACGCGGACGGCCTCGTCGCAGCCGCCGGGCGTGGTGAACACGTCGGCGAGTACCCGCCAGTCCTCGGCCTTGACGTGAGCCTCTTCGTAGAGCTCGCGCTGGGCCGCGTGCAGCGGGTTCTCGCCCGGGATGTCGAGCAGGCCGGCCGGGATCTCCCAGAGCTTGTGGCGCACCGGGTGCCGGTACTGGCGGATCACCAGGACACGGTCCTGGTCGTCGAGGGCGAGGACGGCCACCGACCCGGGGTGCACCTGGTAGTCGCGGCGGGCGACCGATCCGTCGGGCATGACCACGTCGTCCGTCCGCACGGAGGTCTTGTTGCCCACGAACGGGGTCTCGGTCGCCCTGACCTCCCACTCCTCGGCGGTGTCCTTGATGGTCATGTCGACTTGTCCTCCCACGCGCACGAACCTGCCGCAAACCCGCGGCAACAGAAAACCGGGGCACGCGCCCGCAAAGGACGCGCACCCCGGCAACCGTACAACCGTCGTGCTACTTGCCCGTCTTGCGCTCCACCGCGGCCTTCACCAGGCCCGCGAAGAGCGGGTGCGGCCGGGTCGGGCGCGAGCGCAGCTCCGGGTGGGCCTGGGTCGCGACCAGGTAGGGGTGGACGTCGCGCGGGTACTCCAGGTACTCCACGAGCTTGCCGTCCGGGGACGTGCCGGAGAAGTGCAGACCCGCCTTCTTCTCCAGCTCGGCGCGGTAGGAGTTGTTCACCTCGTAGCGGTGGCGGTGGCGCTCCTCCACGTACTCCTTGCCGTCGTACACCTCGCGCACGATCGAGCCCTCGGCGAGCTTGGCGGGGTACATGCCCAGGCGCATCGTGCCGCCCATGTCGCCCTCGCCCGCCACGATGTCGAGCTGCTCGGCCATGGTGGAGATCACCGGGTGGCCGGTCGCGGCGTCGAACTCGGTGGAGTTGGCGTCCGGGATGTCGGCCAGGTTGCGCGCGGCCTCGATCACGATGCACTGCAGGCCCAGGCAGAGGCCGAGCAGCGGGATCCTGTTCTCGCGGGCGTACCGGATCGCGCCGACCTTGCCGGACACGCCGCGGTCGCCGAAGCCGCCGGGGATGCAGATCGCGTCCACGTCCGAGAGCTGCCCCGCCGCGCCGGCCGGGGTCTTGCAGTCGTCCGAGGTGACCCACTTGATCTTCACGCGGGCCTTGTTGGCGAAGCCGCCCGCGCGCAGCGCCTCGATGACCGAGAGGTAGGCGTCGGGCAGGTCGATGTACTTGCCGACCAGCGCGAGGTTGATCTCGTGCTCGGGGTTGTGGACGCGGTCGAGCAGGTCGTCCCAGGTCGTCCAGTCCACGTCGCGGAACGGGAGGTCCAGCTTGCGGACGACGTACGCGTCGAGGCCCTCGGTGTGCAGGACCTTCGGGATGTCGTAGATGGACTTGGCGTCGATGGCCGCGACCACGGCCGCCTCGTCGACGTCGCACATCAGCGAGATCTTGCGCTTGATCGCGGTGGGCACCTCGCGGTCGGCGCGCAGCACGATCGCGTCTGGCTGGATACCGATGCTGCGCAGAGCCGCAACCGAATGCTGGGTCGGCTTCGTCTTCAGCTCCCCGGAGGGGCCGATGTACGGAAGGAGCGAGATGTGGACGACAAACACGTTGTCGCGACCGACCTCGTGACGGACCTGACGGACGGTCTCCAGGAACGGCTGCGACTCGATGTCGCCGACCGTGCCGCCGACCTCCGTGATCACGACGTCGACGTCGTCGGTCGCCATGCGGCGGATGCGGTGCTTGATCTCGTTGGTGATGTGCGGAATGACCTGCACGGTGTCGCCGAGGTACTCGCCGCGCCGCTCCTTGGCGATGACCGTCGAGTACACCTGGCCGGTGGTGACGTTGGCGGAGCCGTCCAGATCCACGTCGAGGAAGCGCTCGTAGTGGCCGATGTCCAGGTCGGTCTCGGCCCCGTCGTTGGTGACGAACACCTCACCGTGCTGGAAGGGGTTCATCGTGCCCGGGTCGACGTTCAGATACGGGTCGAGTTTCTGCATGGTGACCCGCAGACCCCGCGCCTTGAGCAGCGCGCCCAGGCTGGAGGCGGTCAGGCCCTTGCCGAGGGAGGAGGCGACACCCCCGGTGACGAAGATGTGCTTGGTCGTCGTGGCTGTGCTGCTTCGAAAAGCAGCGGGCGGCATGGCCAAGAGGGGGCTCCCGTGGTCGCGGTCTGGAGTGCGGTACGGCTGCCCGACCCGGAGGTTTCCGGAGGTGCCGTCGCTGCGGTTCGGGGGTCCCTTTTCCTGCCGAGGCGCCCACCGGTCCACGGGCTACCAGGGTATCAGCGACGGGGCGAGGCCGCTTCCGGCCACGCTCCGCACACGGGCCGACACGCACCACAGTCGTGCTCACCCGTTCGCCACAACCGCGTTCTTGAGAGCGGCGCGCGGATCATCATCGTGCGTCGTATCCTGCTCGGACGATCGCTGCCGAGCCAGGCCGACAAACGGCACCACCCCGCCCGTAATCCCGGACCAAGAGCTCGTCAGTTCGTTTCGCAACGACAATCGCTGCAACCATTGACACGCGACCAATGACGTTTCGCGACGACGTATTACCAACGATCCCTTGACCGCAAGAGAGCGACCGCCCCTCGGGGGGCGACGTGGCCGTTCGACTGGAGATGCACGTGGCCCGGCGCATCGAAGACTACGCACTTATCGGAGACATGCAGACTGCGGCACTGGTCTGCAGGGACGGCACGGTGGACTGGCTGTGCCTCCCCCGCTTCGACTCCCACGCCGTCTTCGCAGGACTGCTCGGCACCGAGGAGCACGGCTTCTGGCGACTGGGGCCGGCCCATGCCGCCGACGCCGAACCGCCGACCGCGTCCCGCCGGCACTACCGCGGCGACTCCCTGATCCTCGAATCGGAGTGGGATACGCCACGCGGCACGGTCCGCGTGACCGATTTCATGCCACCTCGTGACGGCGCGCCCCAACTGATCCGGATCGTCGAGGGCATCACAGGACGGGTGCCGATGCGCTCGGCCCTGCGGATGCGTTTCTCGTACGGGCGTGTGGTGCCCTGGGTGCACAAGCACGACGGGCGGACGGTGGCCGTCGCCGGACCGGACTCTGTGTGGTTCGACACGTCCGCCGAGACCTACGGCAAGGCCCTGACGACGTACGCGGACTTCACCGTGGCACCGGGTGAGCGGATCGCGTTCGCCATCTCGTGGGAGCCCTCGCACAAGCAGCCGCCCGCGCTGCCGGAGCCGGAGCAGGCACTGGAGGCCACCGAGGACTTCTGGCGCGAATGGGTGGAGCAGTGCACGTACCACGGCCCCTATCGCGAGGCCGTGGTCCGTTCCCTCATCACGCTGAAGGCGCTGACGTACGCGCCGACCGGCGGCATCGTCGCGGCCCCGACGACCTCCCTCCCGGAGGAGATCGGCGGTGTCCGCAACTGGGACTACCGCTACACCTGGCTGCGTGACGCCGCCATCACGCTCTCCTCCCTGCTGCGTACCGGCTACCGGGAAGAGGCGCGCGCCTGGCGCGAGTGGCTGCTGCGCGCGGTCGCCGGCGACCCCGAGAACCTGCAGATCATGTACGGCATCGCGGGCGAGCGGGAGCTGGGCGAGGCGGAGCTCGACTGGCTGCCCGGGTACGAGAACTCGACCCCCGTCCGGGTCGGGAACGGCGCCGCCAACCAGCTCCAGCTGGATGTGTACGGCGAGGTCACCGAGGCCCTGCACCTCGCCCACATGACGGGCCTGGCCCGCAACGACTACGCCGCGCTGCTCCAGTTGAAGCTGATCCGCTATCTGGAGGACCACTGGGACGAGCCGGACGAGGGCATCTGGGAGGTGCGCGGCCCGCGCCGCCACTTCGTGCACTCCAAGGTGATGGCCTGGGTCGCGGTCGACCGCACCATCAAGCTCATCGAGTCCGGCGACGCGGACGGGCCGCTGGAGAAGTGGCGCGAGCTGCGCGACGACATCCACCGGGACGTGTGCGAGCGGGGCTACGACAAGGAGCGCAACACGTTCACGCAGTCGTACGGCTCCAAGGAGCTGGACGCCTCGCTGCTGCTGATTCCGCAGATGGGCTTCCTGCCGCCGGACGACAAGCGCGTGATCGGCACGATCGAGGCCATCCAGCGCGAGCTGTCGACCACCGACGGCTTCATCCTGCGCTACCCGACCGCAGGCGAGGACGCGGGCGTGGACGGCCTTGAGGGCGACGAAGGCGCGTTCCTGGCCTGCTCGTTCTGGATGGCGGACGACCTCGCGATGATCGGCCGCGTGGACGAGGCCCGCAAACTCTTCGAGAAGCTGCTCGCCCTGCGCAACGACCTCGGCCTCCTCGCGGAGGAGTGGGACCCGCATCTCAAGCGGCAGGTCGGAAACTTCCCGCAGGCCTTCAGCCACGTGCCCCTGATCGACACGGCACTGCGCCTGACGGCTTCCGGAGCGTACGGCGGCTGACACGAGTAGGGCGGTCGGGCAACCGCCGGTCCGGGGGGCGGGGGGACCCCCGGCCCCGCCCCCGGGGGGGGGGCGAGCACACCTGGGTAAACCACTTAACCAAAACGTCAAATATCTTGTCGGGTGTTGGGGTTTAT
>NZ_JBFAHW010000113.1:0-33540 GCF_040654355.1 Streptomyces sp. NPDC050704
ACGCCCACCCACCGCAGCCAGGTCTCCTGCAGGACGTCCTCCGCGTCGGCGGCCGAGCCGAGCATCTCGTAGGCGACGGTGAACAGCAGGTTGCGGTGGGCGACGAACGCCTCGGTCGCGGGGTCCGGAGCCTCGTCCCGGCTCAGGCTTCCGTCCCGGCTCAGGCCTCCGTCGCGGTCGTCGGGCGCGGGCTGCGGCGTGCCGGCCATGAGCGGCTCCTCTTCTCTCTCGACTGCGTCACCCACGAGATGCCGAGCCCTGCCGTTCTGTGACACCGAGTCCGTGACACCGCGGTCACCGGCGGACGCCGTACGTCACATGACCGCGCCTGTCACAAGAAGCGGCTCGTCGGCATCTCGTGTTCGTCCGGTACGCAACACCACGAGCAAGTACGAGCAAACACGAGTGAGGACGACATCATGAACGCACGCCTGAACCTCTTCGGCAGTCCGGTCGCGGCCAAGGCCCTGGGGCACTACGCCTCGGCGAGCAAGGTGATCCTTGAGGACTCGCCGCTGCCGGCCGCGACGCAGAAGCTCGTGATGCTCCGCGCGAGTCAGATCAACGGCTGCGGTTACGCCACCGACTACCACAGCAAGAACGCCGCGCACGCAGGCGAGACCCCGGTCCGCATCAACCTGGTCGCGGCCTGGCGGGAGTCCAACGTGTACACCGACGCCGAGCGCGCCGCCCTGGAGCTGACCGAGCAGGGCACCCGTATCGCCGACGCGGCCGGCGGGGTCACGGACGAGGTGTGGGCGAACGCCGCCAAGCACTACGACGAGGAGCAGCTCGCCGACCTGGTGCTCCTCATCGCCCTCATCAACTCCACCAACCGGATGGGCGTCATCATCCGGCGGCCGGGCGGCGACTACCAGCCCGGCCAGTAATCGCTGAGCTGCGGGGGCCTAGGCCCCCGCAGTGGTCCTTTCCCGCTCCGTGTCCTTCTCCTTCTCCTTCTCCTTCTCGTCGTACGTCTCCCGAGCCGCCGCGATCTCCCCCTGGTGCGCCTCGGTCCACGTCACCAGAGACCGGATGGTCGCGTGCAACGTCCCGCCCAGCGGGGTGAGTTCGTACTCCACGCGCGGCGGCACCACGGGATGCACCGTCCGCTTCACCAGCCCGTCCCGCTCCAGCTGCCGCAGCGTGACCGTCAGCATCCGCTGGCTGACCCCGTCGATCTCGCGCCGCAACTCCGTGAACCGCAGCCGCCGGTTGTCGAGCAGTGCGATCACGAGCAGGGACCACTTGTCGGCCACCCGGTCGAGGATCTGCCGTACCTGGCAGTCCTCCCGGGTGTCCCACTGGAAGGGGTCCGGATCGCCGTATTCCGCGCCCACGGTGCCCGCGCAGTTACTCGGTGACTTTGAAGTGCCTTCTTCCATACCTGTCGATGCTGCCGCAGGCTGGCAGCGGTTACAAGAGGGAACCGACCCTCATTCGGGTAACCGCCCCTACCTGGCCCCCTGTTCGGGGCCTCTGTCTGAGGAGTCGTGATGGGCACCCGCGCCTGGGCCTTACTACTCGTTCTCTGCGGAACGATTTTCCTGGAGGGCATCGACGTCGCCATGCTGGCGGTCGCGATCCCGTCGATCAGATCGGATCTCGGCCTGACCACGGGCACGGCGGCCTGGGTGATGAGCGCGTACGTACTCGGTTACGCGGGCTTCACCCTGCTCGGCGGCCGTGCGGCCGACCTCCTCGGCCGTCGCCGCATGTTCCTCCTCTGGCTGACAGTCTTCCTCGCCTTCTCGGGTCTCGGCGGCTTCGCCACGGAGGGCTGGATGCTGATCGTCGCCCGGTTCGTCACGGGTGTCTCGGCCGCGTTCATGACCCCGGCCGCGCTGTCCCTCATCACGACGTCGTACGAGGAGGGCGAGCAGCGCAACAAGGCCCTCCTGGTCTTCGCGGGCACGGCCGCCGGCGGCTTCTCCCTCGGCCTGGTCATCGGCGGCCTGCTGACCCAACTGGGCTGGCGCTGGGTCTTCTTCGCCCCGGTACTGCTGGCGGGCGCGCTCCTGGTGGCAGCCGTCAGGCTGATCCCGACGCAGCCTCAGACGCGGACGCAGCCGCCCAAGGCACTGGACACCCGGCCAAGCGTTCGCCCCCGCCCTCACACCCGCCGCCGTAGCGAAGGCTTCGACATCCTCGGTGCCGCCACCGCCGCGGCCGCCATGCTGCTCGCCGCCTACGCCGTCCTCCGCCTCGAACACGGCCTGGACGGATGGCAGTTGACGGCGGGCACGGCCGTCGCGGCCGCCCTCCTGATCGTCGTCTTCATCGCCGTCGAACGCCGTACCCCGACCCCGCTGGTCCGCCTCGGCATCTTCCGCACGGGTTCCGTCGTACGCGCCGACCTCGGCGCGCTGCTGTTCGTGGGCGCCTTCTTCGGCTTCCAGTTCGTCCTCACGCTCTACCTCCAGGAACTGCGCGGCTGGTCCTCCCTGCAGACGGCGATCGCCCTGGTGGCTATGGGCTGCGACGCGATCCTCGCGCCCACGCTCACGCCCCGCCTGGTCACCCGCTTCGGCCACGGCAAGGTGATCCTCGGCGGCTTCGTCCTTGCGGTCGTCGCGTACGGCATGTTCCTGCCGGTCGGCATGGACTGGTCGTACGCCGCGATGTTCCCGACCCTGATCATCGCGGGCACCGCCTTCGCGCTGGCCTACGGGCCGCTGACGATCGCGGCGACGGACGGTGTGGCGGAGTCCGAACAGGGCCTGGCGAGCGGCCTGTTGCACACCTCCACCCAGTTCGGCTCGGCGATCGGCATCTCGGCGGTGACGGCGGTGTACGGTCTGGCGTCCACGGGATCCGACCCGGGGTCCACACTGTCCGCCTTCCGCACGGCGCTGATCGTTCCGGTGGTGATGGTGACGCTGGGGGCCCTGCTCTCGTCCTTCGGCCTCCGAGGACATGGGCAGGGGCGGGGGCGAGGACAGGCGGTGCCGACGGCCGGAGCGGCACCGGCCTCTCCTGAAGCGGCCGCCAAGCCCACTCAGCAGACTGTGAGTTGAGCTTTCGCCATACTGTTCGCATGACCGCTGACGCCGCTGCCTCTTCGGCCGCAACCGCCGGATCCGCCGCCTCCCCCCAGCGCACCCGCGTCGTCATCGTGGGTGCCGGTCCGGCCGGTCTCACCGTCGCCAACATCCTGCGGGGCGCCTCCGTCGACTGTGTGGTGCTGGAGACGGAGAGCAGGGAGTTCATCGAACAGCGGCCGCGCGCGGGCTTCCTGGAGGAGTGGGCGGTCCGCGCGCTGGAGGGGCGGGGACTCGCGGACCGGCTCCTCGCCAACGCCGGGGTGCACACCGAGTGCGAGTTCCGGCTCGCGGGGGAGCGCCACAGGTTCCCGTACGCGGACGTGTCGGGCCACCGCCACTACGTCTACCCGCAGCCGCTGCTGGTGACGGACCTGGTGCGGGAGTACGCGGACGTGCGGGGCGGCGACATCCGCTTCGGCGTCCGCGATGTCGAGCCGGACGGGATCGACACGGACCGGCCGTGGGTGACGTACACCGATGCGCGGACGGGCGAACGGGTCCGGGTCGACTGCGAGTTCATCGCCGGCTGCGACGGCGCCCGCGGTGTGACCCACACCCGTATGCCGCCGGAGCACGTCACCGTCGCGCGGCACGACCTCGGCGTCGGCTGGCTGGCGCTCCTCGCCGAGGCGCCGCCGTCCTCCGACTGCGTCGTCCTCGGTATCCATCCGCGCGGATTCGCCGGCCACATGGCGCGCAGCCCGCAGGTCACCCGCTACTACCTTGAATGCCCGCCCGGCGACGACCCGGAGAACTGGCCGTACGAGCGCGTCTGGGCCGAACTCCACGAGCGGCTCGCGGCGGACGGCGCGCCCCCGCTCATCGAGGGCCCGCTGATCGAGAAGCGGGTCCTGGCCATGCACAACTACGTGGTCGAGCCGATGGCGTACGGGCGGCTGTTCCTGGCGGGCGACTCGGCCCACCTGCTCGCGCCGATCGGTGCGAAGGGCATGAACCTCGCCATCCACGACGCGCTGCTGCTCGCCGACGCGCTCGTCGCGTACTGCGGCAAGGACGACGACAGCGGGCTGCGCGGCTACTCGGCGGCCTGTCTGCGGCGGGTGTGGCAGTACCAGGAGTTCTCGCAGTGGCTCTCCGAGGTGTTCCACGGCACCTCGTCCGGCGACCCCTTCCGGGCGGGCACCTCGGTGGCCCGGCTACGGCGGGCCCTCGTCTCGCCCGCCGCCGCGATCGGCTTCGCCGAACTGTTCATGGGCAAGGACACCGACTACTGAAGACACCGGTTCACTGAAGACAGTGTCCGCTGAACACACCGTTCTTCTGAACGCACCAACCGCTGAACGCACCGACCACTGAACACAGCGATTACCGACTACTTGTTCGGGCCGGCGGTGACGGCCGCCTCCGGTGCCGCCGCCGAGGTCGTAGCGGTCGAGGCAGTCGCAGCGGTCGCCTTCTCCCGCAGCATCAGCCTGGTCCGGTGCGACGTCCGCAGCGCGTCCCACGTCAACAGCGAGAGCGCGGCCCACACCAGCGCGAACCCGGCCCACCGCTCGACGGGCATCGCCTCGTGGAAGTACAGGACGCCGAGCGCGAACTGCAGCACGGGCGCCAGATACTGCAGCAGCCCCAGCGTCGACAACGGCACCCGGATCGCCGCCGCACCGAAGCAGACGAGCGGTACCGCGGTCACCACGCCGGTCGCGGCCAGCAGTACCGCATGCCCGGCGCCCTCGCCGCCGAAGGTCGCGTCACCCTGCGCCGACAGCCACAGCAGGTACCCGAGCGCGGGCAGGAAGAGGATCGCGGTCTCCGCGGTCAGCGACTCAAGGCCGCCGAGGTTGACCTTCTTCTTGACGAGCCCGTACGTCGCGAAGGAGAAGGCGAGGCAGAGGGAGATCCACGGCGGCCGGCCGTATCCGATCGTCAGCACGAGCACCGCGGTGAAGCCGATGCCGACCGCCGCCCACTGCGCGGGCCGCAGCCGCTCCTTGAGGAGCAGGACGCCCATCGCGATGGTGACGAGCGGGTTGATGAAGTAGCCGAGGGACGCCTCCACCACCTGGTCGTTGTTCACGGCCCAGATGTAGACGCCCCAGTTGACGCTGATGGTGATCGCCGCGACGGTGATCAGGCCCAGCTTGCGCGGCTGCCGCAGCAGCTCGCCGGCCCAGGCCCAGCGCCCCGTCACCACGAGCGCGATCGCCACGAAACCGAGGGACCACACCATGCGGTGGGCCAGGATCTCGGTCGCCCCGGCCGGTTCGAGAAGCGGCCAGAAGAGGGGGACGAGCCCCCACATGCCGTACGCCGCGAAGCCGTTCAGCAGGCCGATGCGCTGCTCGCCCTTGGACTCCGGACCTATGTGCTGCTCGCCCTCGGACTCCACCGGCACGGCCCCTCCTCCTTCTCACCCGGCTGCGGACGCGCAGCCTTCAAGAAGGTAACGGCGAGCACCCCTGCCTGTCATGCCCGTATCGCTATACGGTCGTGACAGGCAGGGGTCCCCCGGGGGGAGGGGGGCTCGGTGGCGGGCCGGAGTCAGGCCCGGGCCCAGGCGGGCTCAGAGTCGGGCTCAGGCCTTCAGCGCCGCCGCGACCGACTCCGCGATCGGCGTGGTCGGACGACCGGTCAGCCGGGACAGGTCACCGGTGACACCGGCCAGCTCGCCCTTCTCGATGGACGCGTCCACGCCGGCGAGGGTCGCGGCGAGGGCCTCGGGCAGCCCGGCGCCGACCAGGATGCCGGTGAACACCTCGACGGAGACGGGGTTGTAGGCGATCTCCTTGCCGGACTGCTTGGCGACCTCGGCGGCGTACTCGGCGAAGGTCCACGCGGTGTCGCCGGCCAGCTCGTACGTCTTGTTCTCGTGGCCCTCGCCGGTCAGTACGGCGACGGCGGCGGCCGCGTAGTCCGCGCGGGCGGCGGAGGCGACCCTGCCCTCACCGGCGGCCTGGGTGACGGCGTTGTACTCCAGGACGGGGGCGAGGTTCTCGGTGTAGTTCTCGTTGTACCAGCCGTTGCGCAGCAGGGCGTACGTCACGCCGGACTCCAGGATCGCCGCCTCGGTGCCGCGGTGGTCGTCGGCGAGCGCGGCCGTCAGGCTGCCGGGGGCGCTGGTGTACGCGAGGAGCGCGACGCCGGCCGCCTTGGCTGCGTCGAGGACGACCTTGTGCTGGCCCACGCGGCCCTTGTCGAACTCGTTGCCGGAGATGAGCAGCACCTTGTCGCCGGCGGAGAAGACGCTGTCGAAGGTCTCGGGAGCGTTGTAGTCGGCGATGGCGATCTTCACGCCGCGGACCGCGAAACCGGCGGCCTTCTCCTCGCTGCGGACGACGGCGGTGATCTGGTCGGCCGGAACCTTCTCCAGCAGTCCCTCGATGACGAAACGGCCGAGGCTTCCGGTGGCTCCGGTGACGACGATGCTCATGTCTGAAACAACTCCTTGTGGGGTGCGGGTCTGCACTAACCATAGGAGCTGCACTAACTCTGCGAAAGTACCCACTTTGAAGTAAGTTACTGGCGTGGAGGTAAGTAATGCGTGACAAGGCCCGGACCTGATGACGGTCCGGGCCCGGTGAGTCGTACGAGAGGGTCGGCGGGATCAGTCGTACGAGGGCGTACGAGGTCGTACGAGAAAGATCAGCCGACGACCGTCCAGGTGTCCCCGCCGGCCAGCAGCGCCGACAGATCGCCCTTGCCGTTCTGCTCGATGGCCGTGTCGAGCTGGTCGGCCATCAGCGTGTCGTACACCGGGCGGTCCACCGACCGGAAGACACCGATCGGGGTGTGGTGGAGGGTGTCGGGGTCGGCGAGGCGCGACAGCCCGAACGCCGTGGTCGGTGAGGGCGAGTGCGCGTCGTGGACCAGGATCTGCGACTCGTTCTCCTCGGTGACGGCGACGACCTTCAGATCGCCGGTCAGCGGATCGCGTACGACCCCCTTGGCGCCGTCCGCGCCGAAGCGGATCTGCTGCCCGTGCTCCAGCCGGATCACCGCCTCCTCGGCCTGCTGCTTGTCCTTCAGTACCTCGAAGGCCCCGTCGTTGAAGATGTTGCAGTTCTGGTAGATCTCCACCAGCGCGGTCCCGGGGTGGGCCGCGGCCTGCCGCAGCACCTCGGTGAGGTGCTTGCGGTCGGAGTCCACGGTCCGCGCCACGAAGGACGCCTCGGCGCCGATGGCCAGGGACACCGGGTTGAAGGGCGCGTCCAGGGACCCCATCGGCGTCGACTTGGTGATCTTCCCGACCTCGGAGGTGGGGGAGTACTGGCCCTTGGTGAGCCCGTAGATCCGGTTGTTGAACAGCAGGATCTTGAGGTTGACGTTGCGGCGCAGGGCGTGGATCAGGTGGTTGCCGCCGATGGACAGCGCGTCGCCGTCACCGGTCACCACCCAGACGCTCAGGTCCTGCCGCGACGAGGCGAGTCCGGTCGCGATGGCGGGCGCGCGGCCGTGGATGGAGTGCATCCCGTACGTGTTCATGTAGTACGGGAAGCGGGACGAGCAGCCGATGCCGGAGACGAAGACGATGTTCTCCTTCGCCAGGCCGAGCTGGGGCATGAAGCCCTGCACGGCGGCGAGGACCGCGTAGTCACCGCAGCCCGGGCACCAGCGCACTTCCTGATCGGACTTGAAGTCCTTCATGGACTGCTTGGCCTCGGCCTTGGGCACCAGAGTGAGCGCCTCGATCGTGTCCGTGCCTTCCGTGGTCGTGTCAGCCATCGATGGCCTCCTTGAGAGCCGTGGCGAGCTGCTCAGCCTTGAACGGCATGCCGTTGACCTGGTTGTACGAGTGGGCGTCCACCAGGTACTTCGCCCGGACCAGCGTGGCGAGCTGACCGAGGTTCATCTCGGGGATCACCACCTTGTCGTAACGCTTCAGCACCGCGCCGAGATTCCGCGGGAACGGGTTGAGGTGCCGCAGATGGGCCTGCGCGATGGCCTCCCCGGCCGTGCGCAGCCGCCGTACGGCCGCGGTGATCGGCCCGTACGTCGAGCCCCAGCCGAGGACGAGCGTGGTGGCGCCGTGCGGATCGTCGACTTCCAGGTCCGCCACGTCGATGCCGTCGATCTTCGCCTGGCGCGTACGCACCATGAAGTCGTGGTTGGCCGGGTCGTACGAGATGTTGCCCGTGCCGTCCTGCTTCTCGATGCCGCCGATGCGGTGCTCCAGGCCGGGCGTGCCCGGGATCGCCCACGGGCGGGCCAGGGTCCCCGGGTCGCGCTTGTACGGCCAGAAGACCTCGGTGCCGTCGTCCAGGGTGTGGTTCGGCCCCTGGGCGAACTGCACGCGCAGATCCGGGAGTTCGTCGGTGTCGGGGATCCGCCACGGCTCGCTGCCGTTGGCCAGGTAGCCGTCGGACAGGAGCAGTACCGGTGTGCGGTAGGCGAGCGCGATCCGGGCCGCTTCGATGGTGGCGTCGAAGCAGTCGGCGGGGGTGCGCGGTGCCACGATCGGCACCGGCGCCTCGCCGTTGCGCCCGTACATCGCCTGGAGCAGGTCCGCCTGCTCGGTCTTGGTGGGCAGGCCGGTCGACGGGCCGCCGCGCTGGATGTCGATGACCAGCAGCGGCAGTTCGAGGGAGACGGCGAGCCCGATGGTCTCGCTCTTGAGCGCCACACCGGGACCGGAGGTCGTGGTCACGGCGAGCGAGCCCCCGAAGGCCGCCCCCAGCGCCGCGCCGATGCCGGCGATCTCGTCCTCGGCCTGGAAGGTCCGTACGCCGAAGTTCTTGTGCCGGCTCAGCTCGTGCAGGATGTCGGAGGCCGGCGTGATCGGGTACGAGCCCAGGTAGAGCGGCAGGTCCGCCTGGCGTGAGGCGGCGATCAGGCCGTACGACAGCGCCAGGTTCCCGGAGATGTTCCGGTAGGTGCCCGTCGGGAAGGCGGTGGAGGCCGGCGCCACCTCGTACGAGACCGCGAAGTCCTCCGTCGTCTCGCCGAAGTTCCAGCCCGCGCGGAACGCGGCGATGTTGGCGGCCGCGATGCTGGGTTTCTTGGCGAACTTGGTTTTCAGGAACTTCTCGGTGCCCTCGGTGGGCCGGTGGTACATCCAGCTCAGCAGGCCGAGCGCGAACATGTTCTTGCTGCGCTCCGCCTCCTTGCGGGAGAGGTCGAACTCCTTGAGCGCCTCGACGGTCAGCGTGGTGAGCGGAACGGGGTGGACGCTGTAGCCGTCGAGCGAGCCGTCCTCCAGCGGACTGGTGGGGTAGCCGACCTTGGCCATCACCCGTTTGGTGAACTCGTCCGTGTTGACGATGATCTCCGCGCCGCGCGGCACGTCGGCGATGTTCGCCTTCAGGGCCGCCGGGTTCATCGCCACGAGGACGTTCGGCGCGTCGCCCGGAGTGAGGATGTCGTGGTCCGCGAAGTGCAGCTGAAACGACGAAACGCCCGGCAGGGTACCTGCGGGCGCTCGGATCTCGGCGGGGAAGTTCGGCAGTGTCGAAAGATCGTTTCCGAAGGACGCCGTCTCGGAGGTGAAGCGATCGCCGGTGAGCTGCATACCGTCACCGGAGTCACCCGCGAACCGGATGATCACCCGATCGAGCCGGCGTACGTCCTTCGTACCCGCCGGTTTGCGCTGTTCTCCTACGAGGGATCCGTCGGCCTGTTCCGCTGGACTGCTGACCTGGCTGGTCACTGAACTGGACCTCCTTCGAGGCGGCTGTCTGGGAGCGGCCCTCCCGCAGGCCTTCCCGTGCTCAACCCTACGTCGGTAAGGGTCGCCTTCCCGGGGTGATTCACATGATGGACACCCTTTTGAGACGCTTGGACGCCCTGATTTGCCACGATTTACCCGCCCCCCGGCGCTTCCTTCGAAGACGCTCCTCGCTCATCCTTTGGTTCTCGTCCAGTGGTGCTCGACCAGTTCTCGACCGGGTGCCCGTCCGGGCCGTCAGGAGTTCAGATAGGTGAGGACCGCGAGAACACGCCGATGATCCCCGTCGCTCTGGGACAGGCCCAGCTTCAGGAAGATGTTGCTGACGTGCTTCTCGACCGCACCGTCGCTGACCACGAGCTGCCGGGCGATCGCGGAGTTCGTCCGCCCCTCGGCCATAAGTCCTAGGACCTCCCGCTCACGCGGGGTGAGTCCCGCGAGGACGTCCTGCTTGCGGCTGCGCCCGAGCAGCTGCGCGACGACCTCCGGGTCCAGCGCGGTACCGCCCCGGGCCACCCGTACCACCGCGTCCACGAACTCACGCACCTCGGCTACCCGGTCCTTGAGCAGATAGCCCACGCCGTGACTGGATCCGGCGAGCAGTTCGGTGGCGTACTGCTCCTCCACGTACTGCGACAGCACCAGCACGCCGAGTCCCGGGTGCTGCTTGCGCAACTGCACGGCCGCTTTGACGCCCTCGTCCGTGTGCGTCGGCGGCATCCGCACGTCGGCGACCACGACGTCCGGCAGCGCGTCCTGCGCCGCGAACTCCGTGATGGTCTTGATCAGCGCTTCCCCGTCGCCCACTCCGGCGACCACGTCGTGCCCGCGGTCGGTCAGCAACCGGGTCAGGCCCTCCCTGAGCAGCACTGAATCCTCAGCGATGACCACGCGCACCCTGTCCTCCACGATCTTCGGCCCCCCCAGCCCACCCCGGTTGAGTCCCCCGGGTTCGTCCCGCCCGTACGACAGCCCCCAGCATTCCAGCATTCGGGACCGACCGGTGCGCCTGTGGAGGACGAATAACTGGGCAGTGGACTTTTCGGAGGTTCGGCGGGTCGTGGGCGCCCCGCAAGGGGCGCGGGGAACTGCGCGCCAAGCCCCCACAGCCCGGCAGTGCACATACGGCGGTGTGGGAGCTGGGGATATGAGGGTCTGGGGGCGGAGCCCCCAGTTTCGGGAAGGGGCGGGGTTGGGGAAAAGAACGTCACCCCCAAGTGGCACCCGCCCCACGAGACCGCCCCCCGGACCGCGCGGAGCAGCGGGCGCGAACTCAGCTCCGCCAGGGCAACTCCGCCGTGACACGAGTCGGCCCGGCAACCGGCGAATCCACCACCAGAATCCCGTCAACCGCGTCGAGCCGTTCGGCGAGCCCGGCGAGCCCGGACCCGGAAGTCGCGTCCGCACCCCCCAGCCCGTTGTCGACGACCTGAAGCATGAGCCGGTTGTCGACCCGCCAGACATCAACCGTGGCCCGGGTCGCCCGCGAGTGCTTGCTGACGTTCTGCAGCAGCTCGGAGACGGTGAAGTACGCGATCCCCTCGATGGCGGGCGCCGGCCGGGCCGACAGATCGACCTCGACCTGCACCGGAACGGTGCACCGCGACGCCACCGCGGACAGCGCCGCGTCCAGCCCGCGGTCCGTCAGCACGGCGGGGTGGATGCCGCGCGCCAGGTCCCGCAGTTCCTGCAACGCCGTCTTCACCTCACCGTGCGCCTCGTCCACCATCCGCGCCGCGGCCGCCGGGTCCTCTGTGAGCTTCTCCTTGGCCAGGCCGAGCCCCATCGCGAGGTTGACGAGCCGGGCCTGCGCCCCGTCGTGCAGGTCGCGCTCGATGCGCCGCAGGTCGGCCGCCGCCGTGTCGATCACGACTCCCCGGTCCGACTCCAGCTCGACCACGCGCGTCGCCAGCCGCGAAGGACCCAGCAGCCCGTGCACCATGAGCCGGTCCACCATCGTCAGCGCCCGCACGACCCACGGCGTGGCCAGCGTGAGCAGCAGCCCCACCCCCGCGGTCACCGTGATCTCGAAGGGGTTGTCCAGGTAGATGTTGTGCGCCTGGTCCCCGTACAGCTGGAGCCCGCCCTGTCCGCCGTACATCGGGAAGAGCCAGAACCACAGCGGATACGTCAGCAGCGCCCAGCCGTACGCCCAGAAGCTGATGGCCACCGAGAACGCGAACACGGCCCACGGGAAGTGCAGCATCGCGTACAGCAGATGCCGCCAGGAGGCGCCGCTCTTCAGCATCGCGCCCATCCACGCCATGGCGCCCTGCTTCTTCATCCGCAACGGCTCCGGCGCCGCGACGTCGAGCCCCAGCAGCCCGCGAGCCCGGGCCCGCTCCAGCGCGCCGAGCCCACGGCAGCCGGCGAGCGCCGCGGCGAGCACCGGGATGCCGAGGAACGTGATCAGCAGGCCCGCGCCGAGCGACACCATCGTCACCGTGAAGGTGAACATGATGATGCTGACCGGCAGGCTCAGCATCAGATAGCCGAACTCCCGCCAGCTGCGCGCCTCGACCGGCGCCCGCAGCCCGGCCGGGAGCCGGTGCCGCCGCTCCCGGACGCCCTCCCCGCGGAACCCGGGCTCGCTGTCCCACCCGTATCCCTGTCCGTACTCCGTGGCCATGGCCGCCGTCCGTTTCTACTCGTCCGCTGTCGTTACTCCACAGTGCTCGGCCCGGCGCCCACGGAACATGGAGCGCGTCGGCGTCTTGGGGCGGGGGTTTTCCCTACCTAGGCTCTGAGCAGGAGGAGGTCCGGCAGGGGGTGGCACGGGTGCGTTGGCGCCCTCGTACGGACACACATGGGCATGCGGACACAGCGTCCGGCCATCCCCGTACGTCCCAACACGGACCCCCTTCGCTCCTACTTCCCCCCAGCCCCCTCCACCCGATCCCGCCACGGCAGCTCCGCCGTGATCGTCGTCGGGCCGCCCACCGGTGAGTCGATGACGAACAGGCCGTCCACCGCGCGGAGCCGGTCCGCGAGCCCCGCCATCCCCGTGCCGCCGTCGAGGGCGGCGCCGCCGTGGCCGTCGTCCCAGACCTGGATGAGCAGGCGGTCGTCGGAGCGCCACACGTCGACGGAGGCGGACCGCGCCGCGCTGTGCTTGCTGACGTTCTGGAGGAGCTCGGAGACGGTGAAGTACGCGATGCCCTCGATGGCCGCGGCCGGGCGGGCCGGCAGATCGGCCGTCACCTTCACCGGCACCGTGCAGCGGGCGCCGACCGAGGACAGCGCGGCGTCCAGACCGCGGTCGGTGAGGACCGCCGGATGGATGCCGCGCGCCAGATCGCGCAGTTCCTGAAGCGCCAGCTTCACCTCGCCGTGCGCCTCGTCGACCATGGCGGCGACGGTCTCGTCGGCCTGGCCCTCCAGCAGCTTCTCCTTGGCCAGGCCGAGCCCCATCGCGAGGTTGACCAGCCGGGCCTGCGCCCCGTCGTGCAGATCGCGCTCGATGCGCCGCAGGTCGGCCGCCGCCGTGTCGACGACCACTCCCCGGTCCGACTCCAGCTCGGCGATCCGCCGCTCCAGTTCGTCGGAGGGGGACAGCAGCCCGCGCACCATCGCCCGGTCGGCGTTGGCCAGCCCGCGCGCGATGAACGGAAGCACCGGCCACAGCACGAACAACGAGGTCAGCGTGATGGTGAAGGTGAGAATCCCCCACGGCATCCGCATCAACTCGTACAGCATCGTCCGCCAGCCGACCGGATCCTTCAGCGACATCCACAGCTGCGGAAAGAACCCGCCCTGCCCCCGCAACGGCAGCCGACTCGGCTCGTCCACCCGCACCCCGAGCAGTGCCCTCGCCCGGCCCCGCTCCAGCTTGCCCAGCTGGCGCGCACCGACCAGCCCGGCCGCGAGCAGCGGAAAACCGATCACCGTCAGCGTCATGAAGGCACCGGTGAACAGCACCGTCACCACGTACGTGAACCCGACCAGCGACACCGGCAGATTGGCCAGGAGATACGCGATCTCCTTCCAGGTGTGCCGGTCGTAGGCGAATCGTGCGGGCGGCGGCCGGTCTGCGCCGCCGTCCCGGAGGTCGGCGGCCAGGAAGGGTTCGGTCATAACCGCAAGCCTGCCGGGCGGCTGCCCGTGACGCCATGAGGCAGACCGCCCGAATCCACTGGGGAAAACCCCACCCCGACGACCTCCGACGATCTCCGACGGCCCCCGAAGCAGGCCCGAGAGGTCTTCAGGCCGACCGAGAGCGGTCTTGGCAACGATCTCGGGACGTGTTCTGGTCAGTCTCGGGTCGGTCTCGCATGATGCCTACCCGTGACGGGCTGCTTACCGTCTCTTTAGCAGGCCCTAGACTCCGGTGCGTGCAGATCGTCGAACGCGGCGCATCACACCGCGCACGCCGGGGCGCACGCGATGTGTTCAGACGAGACCAGACGAGACAAGACGAGATCAGACGAGGTCAGGGAGCGAGGGGCGGACGTTGCCGGAACCGACCATGGTCGCGGAGACCGGGACTGCCGGAACCGCCGGGACTGTCCTCGCGGCGGACTACTTCCAGTCCTACTCGGTCGTCGGGCTGCTCGCCGTGGTCGGCGTGCTGTTCGTCGCCGTCGCCTTCGGAGCGGGCCGCCTGCTGCGCCCCGTCGTCCCGACGCCCGAGAAACTCCTGACGTACGAGTGCGGAGTCGACCCCGTCGGTGAGGGCTGGGCCCACACCCAGGTCCGCTACTACGTCTACGCCTTCCTCTACGTGATCTTCGCAGTCGACTCGATCTTCCTCTTCCCCTGGGCCACGGTCTTCGCCGCGCCGGGCTACGGAGCGGCGACGCTCGTGGAGATGTTCATCTTCCTCGGCTTCCTGGCCGTGGGCCTGCTGTACGCATACAAGAAGGGCGTCCTCACATGGACGTGACCCCCTCCTCGCCGACCCCCGAGCCCGTACTCCTCCCGGAGCCGAAACGCCTGGGCGTGCTCTCCCGGCTCGCCCCCGAGCCGATGAAGGTGGTCCTCAACTGGGGCCGCCGCTACTCGCTCTGGGTCTTCAACTTCGGCCTCGCCTGCTGCGCGATCGAGTTCATCGCGGCCTCCATGGCCCGGCACGACTTCATCCGCCTCGGCGTGATCCCCTTCGCGCCCGGCCCGCGCCAGGCCGACCTGATGGTGGTCTCGGGCACGGTCACGGACAAGATGGCCCCGGCCGTGAAGCGCCTGTACGAGCAGATGCCCGAGCCGAAGTACGTCATCTCCTTCGGCGCCTGCTCGAACTGCGGCGGCCCCTACTGGGACTCGTACTCCGTGACGAAGGGCGTCGACCAGATCATCCCGGTCGACGTGTACGTCCCCGGGTGCCCGCCCCGCCCGGAGGCCCTCCTCCAGGGCATCCTCAAGCTCCAGGAGAAGATCGCCCGCGAGTCGCTGGGGGAGCGGTACGGTCCGGCCTCCGACCGTCCTTCCGCGGCGGCGCTGCAGAGCGGACTCGTGAAACCGCCGGCCACGGGGGATGCCCGATGACCGGCTGGCTCCCCGCTCCCGTCGAGGAACTCTTCGGCCCCGAGGCCACGGCCGAGGAGTCGTACGAGGTCCTGACGGTGGACGTGCCCCCGACCGCCTGGATCGCGGCACTGGGGACCGCCCGCACCACCCTCGGCTGCACGTATTTCGACTGGCTGAGCGCCGTCGACGAACCCGGCACCGGCTTCCGCGTCTCGGCCCATGTCGTCGCGCTCGCTCCGGTACGGCGCCTTCTCGTACGGACCACCGTCCCGCACGACGCCCCCGTACTCCCCTCCGCCGTCGACGTCTACGCGGGCGCCGCCTGGCACGAGCGCGAGACCCACGAGATGTTCGGCGTCATCTTCGAGGGCCACCCCGGCCTGGACCCGCTCCTCCTTCCCGAGGGCTTCGAGGGCCACCCCCTCCGCAAGGACTTCGTCCTGGCCGCCCGCGTCGCCAAGGCCTGGCCGGGAGCCAAGGAGCCGGGCGAGTCGGAACACGGTGGCCCGAAGCGCCGCCAGATGCTCCCACCGGGCGTACCCGACCCGAACGAATGGGGCCCCCTGAAGGGCCAACTCCCGCCCGCCCCGGCCCGCCCGGCCCGAGGCACACCCCGCACAGCAGCCGCGACAGGCACACCAGGCGAACGCCCGGCCCGCCGAGCCCGCACAGCAGGCGAAGGCTCAGCGAGCCAGGCCGGCGGCGGGCCTGCGGCGACGGCAGGACGTCGGCCGACGGAGGGACCTGGCTCTACGGGCTCGGCGACGGCTGGGTCTGGGACGACGGCGGGGTCTGGGGCTGAGGGGTCCGCGACGGCTGGGTCTGGGAGGACAGGGAGGGCTGCGTCTGCGGCGTCCGTGTCTGCGGAAACCGCGTCTTCCGGGCCGTCCACGGGGGCGTCTACAGGGGCCGTGTCCGCTGGGTCCGCCACTGAGGGAGGCGTGTCCGCGGGGTCCGCGCCTGCCGGTTCCGGGTCCGCTGAGGGCAGGGCACCGGAGCCTCGACCTACGGCCCGCCGGGCACGCACCGCGAGCGAGGGTTCGGCGACCCAGCGCACGGGTTCGGGCTCGGCTTCGGAGGCGGCGGCTGCCCCGGCCCCAGCCCCTGCTTCGGAGGCGGCTTCGGAGACTGCTCCGGCTCAGGCTCCGGGCGCTGCCCAGGCTCCGGGTGCCGACGCGGCCCCCGAAGCTGCCCCGGCCCTCGGCGCTACCCCGGGCGCCGAAGCCGCACCGGCGTCCCCGAGCCCGGAGGATTCGCCGGGCGAGAAAGCGGCGTCGGCGCCGCCTTCGGCCACGGCAGAGGGCGCCGAGACCGCGCCCGCGTCCCCGCGCGGGGCCCGCAGCGCGGACGCCCCGTGGCACCACGCGCGCCCCGCCTTCGACGAGGCCGACCAGCGACCGACCACCGGAGAGCCCCCGCCGCCCCTGGCGGACGAGGCCACTGGTGCCCCGAAGCAACAGGAGCCAGAGCACTCCACGGCTCCTACGGACTCCGACAGCCCCGCAGAGCCTGAGCGCCCCACGGAGCCCAATGCCGCGGAGCCCGAACCAGCCTCGGAACCCAAGCCCTCCAAAGCCTTCAAGCCCTCCGAATCCTCCGAGACTTCTGCGGCATCCGAGACCTCCGAAGCCCGCCCCGCCACTGACGAAATCGACACCAGCACCGACACCGACACCGACACCGACACCGACACCCCAGGAGGCTCGCAGTGAACGACGCGCTCGACGTCGCCCTGCGACTCCTGATCGTCTTCGTCGTGTTCCTCACCTTCCCCCTGATCGTCGGTCAGGCGGAACACAAGGTGATGGCCCACATGCAGGGCCGTCTCGGCCCCATGTACGCGGGCGGTTTCCACGGCTGGGCCCAACTCGTCGCGGACGGCGTGAAGTTCGCTCAGAAGGAAGACATCGTCCCCGCCGGCGCGGACCGCCGTATCTTCCAACTCGCCCCCGCCGTAGCACTCCTCCCGTACCTCCTGGTCCTCCTCGCCATCCCCATCGGCCCGGGCGAGGGCGCGGTCGGCGAGGTCGTCGACGCGGGCATCTTCTTCGTCCTCGCCGTGATGGGCGTGGGCGTCCTCGGCTCGCTCATGGCGGGCTGGGCCTCGGCCAACAAGTTCTCCCTCCTCGGCGGCCTCCGCACCGCCGCCCAACTCCTCGCCTACGAACTCCCGATGCTCCTCACCGCCGCCTCGGTCGCGATGGCGGCGGGCACGGTCTCCCTCCCCGGCATCCTCGACGCCTTCGAGTGGTGGTGGCTGCCCTGGCAGATCGTCGGCGCGATCGTCTTCTTCGTGGCGGGACTGGCCGAACTCCAACGACCCCCTTTCGACATGCCGGTCGCCGACTCCGAGATCATCTTCGGCGCGTACACCGAGTACACGGGCCTCCGCTTCGCCCTCTTCCTCCTCGCCGAGTACGCCGGAATCGTCGTCCTCTGCGGCCTGACCACCGTCCTCTTCCTGGGCGGCTGGCACGGCCCGTGGGGTGCCGACGGCCTCGGCTGGGTCTGGACCCTGCTGAAGGCGGCGGTCCTCGCCTTCGTCGTCATCTGGCTGCGCGTCACCTACCCCCGCCTGCGCGAGGACCAGCTCCAGAAACTCTCCTGGACCCTCCTCGTCCCACTCTCCCTCGCCCAGATCGCCCTCACCGGCATCGTCAAGGTGGTGATCTCCTAACCATGGCCCCCTCCTTCCCCGGCTCCGGCCTCGCCAAGGGCCTGGCCGTCACCCTCCGCACGATGACGAAGCGCTCGCACACCGCGCAGTACCCGGACGCCCAGCCCCACCTCCCGCCCCGCACCCGCGGCGTCATCGGCCTCTTCGAGGAGAACTGCACGGTCTGCATGCTGTGCGCCCGCGAGTGCCCGGACTGGTGCATCTACATCGACTCCCACAAGGAGACGGTCCCGGCCGCGGCCCCCGGCGGCCGTGAGCGCAGCCGCAACGTCCTCGACCGCTTCGCCATCGACTTCGCCCTCTGCATGTACTGCGGCATCTGCATCGAGGTCTGCCCCTTCGACGCCCTCTTCTGGTCCCCCGAGTTCGAGTACGCCGAGACCGACATCCACGAACTCACCCACGAGCGCGACAAACTCCGCGAGTGGATGTGGACCGTCCCGGCCCCGCCGGCCCTCGACCCCGCCGCCGAGGACCCGAAGGAATTCACCGCCGCCCGCAAGACAGCAGAAAAGCTGGCCACCGCCGAACAGCCACCCCCGGCCACGCCCACCGCTGACCCCACCGAGCAACCCGGCACCACGTCCCAGTCCGGAGCAGCAGCGCAACCCGGTGCCGCCGAGCAGCCGACTCCCGCCCCGCGGCCCGAGCCGGGCACGGCCGCCCGGCCCGGGTCCACCCCGGAGCCCGGTGCCACCGAGCAACCCGGCACCACGTCCCAGCCCGGAGCAGCAGGCCGGCCCAGCGCCACAGCCCAGCCCAGCCCAGCGCAACCCGGTGCTGCCGAGCAGGCGGGAGGTGTCGCCGGGCCGGAAGCCGAGCCGCACACCGACCCCGATGCCCCCGCGCGGCCCAAGCCCGAGGAGGGAGCCCCGTGAGTGCCCTCGCCTCCGTGGCGGCCACGACTGCCGCCGAGACCCACGGCTTCCTCTCCCCGACCGGTGTCGAGATCGCCTTCCTCCTCGTCGGCCTGGTCACCTTCGGCGCCGCGATCGTCACCGTCACCACGAAGCAGCTGGTGCACGCCGCCCTGTGGCTGGTGGTGACCCTCGGCGGTCTCGCCGTCGAATACCTCCTCCTCACGGCCGAGTTCATCGCCTGGGTGCAGGTCCTCATCTACGTCGGTTCCGTCGTCGTACTCCTCCTCTTCGGTCTGATGCTCACCAGGGCCCCCATCGGCCGCTCCCCGGACGCCGACTCCGGCAACCGCTGGGCCGCCCTCACCGTGGCGGTCGCCGCGGCCGCCGCCCTCGTCTGGGTCGTCGTCGACGCCTTCCGGACGACCTGGATCGACCTCGACGACACGTCCGGCGGCGCCGCGGGCTCCACCGCGGTCACCGGCGCGAGCCTCTTCCAGAGCTGGGTGCTCCCGTTCGAGGCCCTCTCGGTGCTGCTGCTCGCCGCCCTGGTCGGGGCGATCGTCCTCTCCCGCAAGACGACCGCGGACAACCGGCCCACGGCCGGCCCGCCCGCCGGCAAGCAGCCCCCGGGCAAGGGCAAGGGCAGGGGCACCGGCAAGGACACCCCCACCGGCCAGTCCGCGGACCAGTCCGCCGAGCAGCCCACCGGCAAGGCAACTCCCGACGAGAAGCCCCCGCGCAAGGAAGGCGCCCGCTGATGCATCTCGTCTACCCCGCCGTGCTCTCCGCCCTCCTCTTCTGCACGGGCCTGTACGGAGTCCTCGCGCGCCGCAACGCGATCCTGGTCCTGATGTCCGTCGAGCTGATGCTCAACGCCGTCAACCTCAACCTCGTCGCCTTCGACGTCTGGCTCAGCAAGACCGCCCAGGACACCCTGCACTCCGGCCAGGCCCTGACCCTGTTCACCATCGCCATCGCCGCCGCCGAGATCGGCATCGGCCTGGCGATCGTCCTCGCCGTCCACCGCAACCGCGGCACCGCCGACATCGACAAACTCCGCGACACCGCCGAGACAGACGACGACTCCGAGGCCGCCCAGCGCGAGCCGGCCGAGAAGGCTGAGGCCACCGCGTGACCACGACCACCCTCGCCGTCCTCGTCCCCCTCCTTCCGTTCCTGGGCGCCGCAGCAGGCCTGCTCCTGGGCCGCACGGCCCCAGGCTTCGTACGCCCCCTCGCAGTCCTCCCCTCGCTCGCCGCCCTCGGACTCGCCGCCGTGGTCGCCGTACGCCAGGGCGGCGACCAGGCCATCGACGCCGCCACCGAGCTCACCCCCACCGGCTCGGTCCCCATCGAACTCGCCCTGCACATCGACGGCTTCGCCGCCCTCGTCGCCGTCCTGGTCGGCCTGGTCGCGACCTGCGTGCAGATCTACTCGACGGGCTATCTGCGCGACGACCCGCGCTACCCCTCGTACGCCGCTCTCGTCTCCCTCTTCACCTCCGCCATGCTGCTCGTCGTCTACTCGGGCGACCTGATGGTGCTCCTGGTCGGCTGGGAGATCATGGGCATCTGCTCGTACTTCCTGGTCGGCCACTACTGGGAGACCCCGGAAGCCCGCGCCGCCTCCATCAAGGCCTTCCTGGTCACCAAGCTCGGCGACGTCCCCTTCCTGATCGGCCTGTTCGCGCTCGCCGCCGACGCCGGGTCCTTCCGCATCACGAAGATCCTCGGCAACGTCGCGAGCGGCGGACTCGACCACCCGACACTGATCGCCCTGCTGCTCCTCGCCGGCGTGGCGGGCAAGTCGGCGCAGTTCCCGCTGCACACCTGGCTGCCCGACGCGATGGCGGGCCCCACCCCCGTCTCCGCGCTGATCCACGCCGCGACGATGGTCGCCGCCGGTGTCTACTTCATCGCCCGGCTCCTCCCGGTCTTCGCCGCCTCCTCGGCAGCCCTGGTCGTCCTCGCCGTCATGGCCGCCGTCACGATGGCCGGCTCGGCACTCGCCGCGCTCGCCCAGGACGACATCAAGCGCGTCCTCGCCTACTCGACGATCGGCCAGCTCGGCTACATGACCGGCGCGCTCGCCGTCGGCGACCGCGGTGCCGCCGTCTTCCACCTCCTCTCGCACGGCGCCTTCAAGGCGCTGCTGTTCCTCGCGGCGGGCGTGATCATCCACGCCGCCGGTACCAACTCGCTGGCCGCCATGTCCCGCATGAAGGACCTGCGCGCCCGCGTCCCCGACGCCTACTGGACGATGACCGTGGCGCTCCTCGCGCTCGCCGCGATCCCGCCCTTCAGCGGCTTCTTCTCCAAGGAAGCCGTCCTCGGCGTCGCCGAGCACGCCGCCACCGGGCACGCCGAGGGCATCCCCGGCACCGCCGGCTGGATCGTCCTCGTCGCCGGTCTGGTCACGGCCCTGCTCACCGCCGCGTACGCGATGCGCCTGTGGCTACTCGCCTTCCGCGGTCACGGAGCCGAGGCCCCCGACCACGGACGGCAGCCCCTCACCATGAACGCCGTGCTCTGGGTGCTCGCCATCCCTTCGCTCACGTACGGACTCACCACCGGCCTGCTGCCCGACTGGTTCGACGGGCGAGACCTGACGCCGACCCTCACCACCTCCGTCCTCGGCACGGGCGTCGCTCTGGTCGGCGGCATCGTGACGTACGGCGCCTGGCGGCACACCACCGCCATGGCGGCCCGCGTCCCCCTCGGCGCGGTCGCGGCCCACCCCGAGGGCGACGCCGGACTCGTCGAGGCCGAGGCCATCGCGAGTCACGCGCCTGCCTACGGAAACGTGGCCTCCGCCCCCGACCCGGCGGACCCGGGCCGCCTCCTGCTCGGCCCGCTGCACCGCCACGCGGCCGTCGGCTTCCACCTCGACGCCGTGTACGCGGCGCTCTTCGTCCGCCCGGTCCAGGCCGCAGCCGCACTCGTCCGGTTCCTCGACCGCGAGGTCGTCGACACCTACGTACGCGGCGCGGGGGCCCTACCCCGCTGGCTCGGCGCGGCCGTCCGGCGCGCCCAGACCGGCAATCTGCAGACCTATGTGAGCGCGCTGCTCGCCGGCACCGTCGTCCTGGTGGTCGCCGTCCTCCTCGTCGCCACCGCGGGAGCGTGAGCAGGCGTGATCGATATCAACGAGTCCGTGATGCAGTTCCTTCTCGCGTTCATCGTCGTCGCCCCGCTCATCGGCGCCGCGGCAGCCCTCCTGCCGGCCCCGCCCGGGCTGAAGGGGAAGTCGCCCGAGCAGGCCGTGCTGCGGCACGGCGTGACCGTCACCGGCGCCGTGCTCATCGCGGCGATCGTCCTCACGCTCGGCTTCGACCACGACCACCCGTCAAAGATGCAGGCCACGACGGACATCAGCTGGATCCCCGCACTCGACGTGCGGATCCACCTCGGCATCGACGGCATCTCGCTCCCCCTCCTCGTCCTGACCGCGCTGCTGACCTTCCTCTGCGCGCTGTACTCCTACTTCAAAATGCCCGCGGGCCCGACCCCGAAGGCCTTCGTCGCACTGCTGCTCGTCCTCGAGTCCGGCACCCTCGCGACCTTCGCCGTTCTCGATCTGCTGCTGTTCTTCCTCGCGTTCGAGATGGTGCTCATCCCGATGTACTTCCTCATCGCCCGCTGGGGCGGTGAGCAACGCCAGGCGGCTGCCTGGAAGTTCATCCTCTACACACTGCTCGGTTCGGTCGTGATGCTGCTGGGCCTGCTCCTGATCGGACTCAAAGCAGGCACATTCGACATGGTGGCACTCGCCACTGACAACGACCCCTCGCTGACCACATCCGTGCAGGTCATCGCCGTTCTGGCGATCGGGCTCGGGCTCGCGGTCAAGACGCCGATGTGGCCGCTGCACAGCTGGCTGCCGGACGCGCACACCGCCGCGCCCACCGTCGGATCAGTCCTGCTGGCCGGCGTGCTGCTGAAGATGGGTACGTACGGTTTCGTCCGTATCCTGCTGCCCATCACGCCGGACGGCATGAGCACCTTCGCCCCGTATCTCGCGGCTTTCGCGGTCGTCGGGATCATCTATGGTTCGCTGGCCTGCCTGGCCCTCGCCAAGCAGGGCGCGAAGGGCGACCTCAAGCGCCTCATCGCGTACTCCTCCGTCGGCCACATGGGCTTCGTACTCCTCGGCATCTCGACGATGACCCCGACCGGCGTGAACGGCGCGCTGTTCGCCAACATCGCCCACGGACTCATCACCGGCCTCCTCTTCTTCCTGGTCGGCGCGCTCAAGGACCGCACGGGCACGACCGACCTCGACACCCTCGCGCAGGAGACCGGAGCCGCGCTCTACGGCCGGGCCCCGCGCTTCGGCGGTCTGCTCGCCTTCGCCGCGGTCGCCTCGCTCGGTCTGCCGGGCCTGGCCGGGTTCTGGGGCGAAATGCTGACGCTGTTCGGCGCGTTCGACCCCGCCGACGACCTCAGCCGGCCCGCATTCCTGACCTTCATGGCGATCGCGGCGTTCGGCACCCTGCTCACCGCCGCGTACATGCTCATCGTGGTGCGCCGCGTCTGCATGGGTGAGGTCCCGCAGGAGCCGCAGACGAGGCCGCGGCTCGCTGACGTCCAGACGTACGAGTTCGCTGCCTGGACCCCGCTCGTCGTCCTCACCGTCGTCGCCGGGCTCTGGCCCAAGGCACTCCTCGGCCTGACCGACCCGGCCGTGCAGCAGCTCCTCTCAGGAGGCACCCGATGAGTTCCCTGGTCCAGTCCGTCGACTGGCTCGCGATCGCGCCACCCACCATCGCGGCGGTCGTCGGACTCGTGGTGCTCGTCGCCGACCTCTTCGTGGGGGACACCAAGAAGGCACTGCTCGGCTGGGTCTCCGTCGCCGGGCTCGCCGTCGCCGCGCTCGCGCTGCTGCCCCTCCTGGACGGGGACCGCTCCACCTTCTGCCTGACGGACAACGCGGACGTCTGCAGCTACACGGCCGACCGGTTCACACTCGTCATCCAGTTCCTCGTCCTCGGCGGCGCACTCCTCGCGGCACTCCTGTCGGTGACCGCCCTCAAGGACGCCAACAGGGAACTCCCCGAAGGGGAGTTCTGGTTCCTGCTGCTCTCCTCGGCCGCGGGCGCCGCCCTGCTGCCCGCCTCACGGGACCTCGCGACCCTCATCGTCGCCCTGGAGGTCGCCTCCCTGCCCGCCTTCGCCCTGGTAGGCATCAGGCACGGCGACAGGAAGTCCTCCGAAGCGGCCCTGAAGTTCTTCCTGTCCTCGGTCACCGCGACCGCCGTGAGCCTCATGGGCATCAGCTTCGTCTACGCCTCTACGGGCACCCTGTACCTGACCGAGATCGCCACCAAGATCGAGAACGTCGACAGCCAACTGCACACGCTCGCCCAGGCGGGCGTCGTCCTCACCCTCGTCGGCTTCGCCTTCAAGACGGCCGCCGTCCCCTTCCACTTCTGGGTACCCGACACCTACGTAGGAGCCCCTCTCCCCGTCGCCGCCTACCTGTCGGTCGTCGGCAAGGCGGTCGGCTTCTCCGGACTGATCCTCGTCACCGTGATCGCCCTCCCGTCGTACGCGGACGTCTGGGGCCCGGCCCTCGCCGCCCTGGCCGCGCTCACCATGACGATCGGCAACGTCGGCGCCCTGCGACAGCAGTCCACGCGCGCGTACAGCGCGGTCCGGCTGCTCGCCTGGTCCTCCGTCGGCCAGGCCGGCTACCTCCTGGTGCCGATCGCCGCCGCCGCGTACTCCGACGACGCCGAGAAGGCCATCGGTTCCACCGTCGCGTACGCGCTGATGTACGGCGTGGTGAACCTCGGCGCCTTCGCCGTGGCGGCCCTGGTGGCCCGTACGAAGCCCCTGAACCGCGTCAGCGACTACCGCGGCCTGTACGCCTCGCGCCCCCTCGCCGCGCTCGTCCTCGGCTTCTTCCTGCTCTGCCTCGCGGGGCTGCCCCCGGGCATCATCGGCCTCTTCGCGAAGGTCACCGTCTTCTCGGCGGCCGTCGACGCGGGCCTCGGCTGGCTGGCCGTGGTCATGGCCGTCAACGTCGTGATCGCGCTCTTCTACTACCTTCAGTGGACGACCCTGCTGTTCCGCGCCCCCGAGGGCGAGCACGAGACACACCGCGTCCCGGCGCCCCTGACGGCCGCGATCGCCCTGACGGCGGTCCTGGGCATCGCGCTCTCCGGAGCACCCCAGCTGGCCCTGCGCTTCTCCGACACCGGCCTTTTCTGACCACCTCCCTGGCGACTGTTTCCTGAGGCCTCCGCACGCGCGCGCCGGGCGCCCGAGCTCCACGCGCGCGTGCGAGGCGTCGCCGCATCACCCGGCCGGCCCACGCGTGGCGCCGCACGCACAAGGGAACTAGTACTTCTCGCCTGGCGTTGACCAGTACGGGAGGGTCCACTGGACCGTGGAGTCGCGGAACCAGTGACGTCAGAAATCGACAAGCAAAGGGTTCCCCTGCCGCACCACTTGGAGGGCGTACCGTGCACCGCCGGCACAACGGGCTCAGGACCGCCGTACTCCTCGGGGGACTGTCCGCACTCATCATCGTCATCGGCAGCTTCTTCGGGCGTATGGGTCTCGTCGTCGCACTCTTCATCGCGATCGGCACGAACGCGTACGCGTACTGGAACAGCGACAAGCTGGCTCTACGCGCGATGCGCGCGCGCCCGGTGAGCGAGTTCGAGGCCCCGGCCCTGTACAAGATGGTCCGCGAACTCTCCACACAGGCTCGCCAGCCCATGCCGCGCCTGTACATCTCCCCGACGGAAGCGCCGAACGCGTTCGCCACGGGCCGCAACCCGCGCAACGCGGCCGTGTGCTGCACCGAGGGCATCCTGCGCCTGCTGAACGAGCGTGAGCTGCGCGGCGTCATCGGCCACGAGCTGAGCCACGTCTACAACCGCGACATCCTGATCTCGTCGGTCGCCGGCGCCCTGGCCTCCGTCATCATGTTCCTGGTCAACTTCGCCTGGCTGATCCCGATCGGCCGCTCGAACGACGACGACGGACCCGGCCTCCTCGGCATGCTGATGATCATGATCCTGGGGCCGCTCGCCGCGTCCGTCATCCAGCTCGCCATCAGCCGCTCCAGGGAGTACGAGGCGGACGCGTCCGGCGCCCAGCTCACCGGCGACCCGCTGGCCCTCGCGAGCGCCCTGCGCAAGCTGGAGGCGGGCACGAAACAGCTGCCGCTGCCCCCGGAGCCACGTATCGAGACCGCAAGCCACATGATGATCGCGAACCCCTTCCGCCCGGGCCAGGGACTCTCCAAGATGTTCTCTACGCACCCGCCCATGGCGGAGCGCATCGCCCGGCTCGAACAGATGGCAGGTCGCCACCAGTGAAGACAATCCTGAACCTCATTTGGCTCGTCCTGAGCGGCTTCTGGCTATTCCTCGGCTACCTGCTCGCAGGCGCGCTGCTCTGTATAACCATCATCGGCATCCCGTTCGGCATCGTTCTTCTACGTTCAGCATCACGCTCGGGTCGACTCGCCCTTCGATGACCATCGAGGGCAACAGCTGAAGCTCCGGGAGAGGGACCCTTTCCACTTCCGACAGGACAGCGTTTACGCGGGTCCAGGTGTCATCGGACGCCCAGGCATTGAAGTGCTTTGAAGCCTGGATAGTGGCGCCGGTTTCCTTGATCACGTTGGGCCAGGACTTGCCAGTGCGCGCCTTGAAGAAGATGGCGTCCACGGATCGGCGAACGGTGCCCATGCGCCCCCTCGGCAGCAGGGGAGCGACCTTCGCCCAGTCCTCGTCAGAGAGCGCGGCAGCGGGGATGTCGAGGCCAGCGGCGGCGTACCAGGCCCGCACGGTGCAGGGGACGCCACGGCGCCGACCGTCGGGCACCGGACTCGTGATCGTGACCTTCAGTTCCAGCATGGACAAGATGGCTGCTTGCTGTTCCGGAGCCATGTCCGGGAACGACTTCTTGGCCATGCTCGCCAGCGCCATGAGATCTCGGGTGCGCCGGTCGGATTCCTCCATGTCCGCCAGCCAATCGGCCGCCTCGTCACGGAGGTTCTGAAGCTGTTGGAGTTCTTCGTTCAGGACTGCTGTAGCTGCCTCAATGGCGTCTGCTGACTTGCTTTGCTTGGCCGTTGCGACGATGACGGCCGCGATCGACGCGTTCATCCCTTCGATCTGTTGGTCAAGATCTGAGATCCGGTCGACCAGGGCAGCCGTGTCCCCTTCCGCCATGCCGATCCATTCAGCAGCCAGTTCTTGGAGCTTGTCGCTGTCGCTCGCGATCTCTGTGACATGCCTCCAGACGTGCTTCTCAAGCGCGTCGGCGTCAATGCGCGAGCAGCCACAGGACTTCTGGGCCGGATCCTTGGGTGAGTTGCCGGAGCACCGGTAAAATCGGGCCCCTTCCCGCGTTGGCGTGAAGCTGATCCCCGAGTGTGTCTTTCCGCAGAGGCTCACGACTCGACCGCTCAGCGGGTAGAACCACCGTTGCCCGCTGCTGTGCTTCGCCGTTTCGGCAACCTTGCGTCGTAGCTCTGCGCTCTGTTCCGCAGTCAGAATCCGAGGCAGTTCAATCCGTACGGAGTCGCCCCAGGTGGGATTGCCGTTCTCATCGGTCTTGGCGTGCTTTCCACGGAAGACGAGTGCGCCGTCGAGCACGGGCGTCGACATGATGCGATCCCGGAGGTTGTCGCGCGTCCATGTCTTGCCGGAGCGTGCTGCGACCCCCTCGGCGATGAGTCGGATGGTGGCCTTGCGGAGGTTCAGCCCTTCGCCGACGACCAGGTCGTACACGTGCCGGATGACCTTCGCCTCGTCCTCGTCGATCACCAGGTACGAACCGGGGGTCCCCTTGTTGGCGATGCGGTAGCCGTAGGGAGGTCGCCCGCCGATGTGCGCGGCTGGCATCAGTTCTGCCTTCTCCTGCAATCCGCCCTGCGTACGGTCTCGAATCGTCTCCCACTCGGTCTCGGCGTAGTCGGCGTCACGGCGCATCTTCTTGCGCCCTTCCATCGTGGTGTTGTCGTAGTCGTCGGCGACGACAGCGACGTACACCCCGATGTCTTCAAGGGCCCAGACCCAACGCCAGAAAGCACGGCCCTTGCGGCCGATCACACGACCGTCCGGCACAACCACGATGTCGAAGGGGCGGGGGGTCTGCTGCGCCTTTTCCATCAGACGCTTCAGGTCGCCGCGCTCTGCCGCCTCAAGGGAGCCTGAGACTCCCTCGTCCTTGTACGTGCCGACGTGAGCCCACTGCTTGGCGACGATATGCCGAGTGGTCTTCTTGCTCTGCCTGGCTACGCCGTAGCCCTTCTTTTGCTCTTCCGTCGACACTCGCAGGTAGTCAACGGCGCGCAGAGTGCGTGTGCCGGTTGCCTGAGCAGCCGTATCGATGGTCGAGGGCAGGGCTGTGCTTCCATTGGACATGTCGACTCCCAATCAGTCGGCCAGCCCCGGGGCGGTGCCAGCCGCTGCCGGGGCGTCTCTGTCAACTGCCATGGTATCGGCGGGATGTGACACTCCGTCGGTTCTCTTCGCATTTCTGCTCAGTACATGCGGTCCGAACAGGATCCGCAGGAGTCGCAATCGCTCGGCTGGGGACAGTGTCTTGTCGGGAGTCCAAATGACCTTGGTTTCAGCCAATGCAGCCGCCCTGGTCAGTTGCTGCCTCCTGCCGGAATCCGCGGCTGACGACCAGGTCTTCGGCGATCCCCGCGGCGATCAATGCCGCTCCGGGGGTGTGGCCGGAACCTACGTAGCGCCATTGCGCATACGTCACCGTGCCGGGCATGGGCTCCTGCTGGATGTGCTCCGCGCGTTCGGCGCGCAGGGCGGCGTATGTGGTCGAGTAGGCGCGGGACTTGGTCAGGATGTGGCCCCGGTAGCCGAGGGTGTGAGTCCAGGCGTGCAGGTGCAGGGGGGCGTACTCGCAGAGGGCGCCGAGGCGCCAGCAGGTACGCATGAGGTTGCGGACGTGCTCGTTCACGGGTGCTGCGGCGATGTCGTCCCAGGTGGTGACCCTGTGGTCGGTGCCGGCACCTGTCTCGCCCGCTCCCTTGGTGACGTACTTGGCCACGTAGGCGGCCACCGCGTCGTCGTCCGGTCCATCGCCGTCGGCGTGCAGGGGCCTGGTGTCGATCTGGTCGCCCCAGTGGAGGGCTAGTTCACCGACGGCGGGACTGTAGGGAGTGCGGACCAGGACCCGACGGGCGGAGGCGCGCGCAGCGTCGGCCAGACGCTCGACGGTGCCCCAGGCCGGGGGTTCGTCGGTCGGTCCGTTCGGGCCGTCGAGGCGGACGATGGCGTGCACGTGGACGGCCGCTCGCCGCTGGTACTCCGCGACTCGGGCGAAGGACAGCCGGGCGTGATCAGGGAAGCGGGACTGCACGAGGTCCGCCGAGGTTGCGAGCTGTCGGCGGACGCCGATGACGAAGCGGTCCCACAGCTTGCCCGCGTGCGCGTGCCACAGCACGTGAGCTGTGTAGTCGTAGCAGTCGGCGCACAGGGGCTGGCCGACCACCGGAGCATCCGGGGCGTGGACGGCGCCGCAGCCGAAGCGGCGGCCGTGGTCGCACTTGCCGCCGTCGCGGCGGGGTCGACAACGGTCCTCCCCGGCACGGTGGACCGGGCCGAAGGACGGAGCGGTCAGCGTGACGAAGAGCCGGGGACGGTGCTGGACTGTGGCGGGGACGTTCTTGCCGCCGGTCAGGCCCGCGCGAACGAGGTGGTAGGTATCGCCCGCGTGGAGGCGGGAGCAGGGGGCGCAGACGGTCGCACGTCTGTTGCGGCAGCGGACGGAGAGCCGTTCGCCGGGTTCGGTGCGAGTGTCGTAGTGGTGGACGATCTCGCCGGACGTCGCGTCCAGAGTGGTGGTCGAGCCGGACAGATGGATCGGGTGGGCGCAGCCGCCGGTTGCGGTGATCTGCGCCAGCCAGCGGGCGAACTGGGGGTCTTGGGCGATGCGGATGGCGTCGCGGTCTGCTTCGGGGAGCTGACGCAGGCGCGCCGCACGGTCGAGGACGGCGCGCCTGTCAGCCGGAGTGAGTTCCGGGGTGATGGTGGTGACCTTCCAGGGTGGGCCGCCGCAGCGGCGCGAGTGAGGGTGGGTGGCGCGCAGTGGGTCATGGGGATCGCTCCTTGCGTGGTCGGGTGGTGTGGGTGGCGTGTCAGCGGATGGTTCCGGTGCCCCGGCAGACGCGGCAGCGGTGGCGCCGTCCGGTCCAGGTCCTGCGGGCCCCGTCGCCCTTGCAGACCGGGCACCTCACGCGGCTCATGGGCATGGTCGTGCGTCCTTTCTGCTCAGGTGTGGGAGAAACCGCTGATGACCCAGGTGACGAGCCCGTGGACGGTGAAGAGCACGGGGGTCTGGCCGAGGTAGACGCCGAAGAGGCCGACGCAGATCGCTTCTCAGGCGCGCACGTCGCGGGAGCGGACGAGGAGGACGGTGATGATCCCGAAGATCACTGCGAACGTGAACGCCGTACCTTCGCTGATCACTTGTCGTCTCCTTCCAGCGCCACCAGGGCGCGGCGGATGGCGGGCAGTTCCGGGGTCAGGGCGGAATGCCTCTGCGCCGCCGCCACGGCCTCTTCGGTCGTCGTCAGGTGCGAACGGGCACGGCTCCAACCGCCGTCCGGCCCGGTGCACACCGCCACGCCCTGTTCCGCCGCCGTGATCGACTGAGCGACGGTCACCGCGTCCTTGTTGAGGTCGCCCAGGGCCATCTCGGCCGTGCCGGGGTCGTTGACGCGATGGCAGATGCGGCCGCCGAGTTGGGCCCGCAGCGCGGTGACGCCAGGTCCGAGATCCGAGCCGACCCGTTGACCGGCGACCACCAGGTGCATGCCGAGGGCGGCACCGAGTTGGGCCAGGCGCAGCAGGAGTGTGGAGCACTGCTCGGTTTCTGCTCTGCCCTCCCGGGTGCCGTCGGACAGGTACAGCTCCGCGATCTCGTCGACGAGCACGACGACGGGGACGGGCCGCAGCTTGTCGGGGAGCTCCCAAATCGAGCGGACGCCCGCCGACCGGCACACGGTCATGCGGTCCCGCATGTCGACGACGAGCGCCGTGAGTACGGCGACTGCTTCGCGTCGGCAGGTCGCCAGCGCACTCAACCGGCTGGTGAACAGGCCCAGTTCCATGCCGCCCTTGCAGTCGATGCCGACCAGGGCGACCGGCTGCGGGGCGAGTTGGGTGATGAGCCGGGCCAGCAGGGTGGACTTGCCGGACCGGGTGGCGCCAGCGATGAGCCAGTGCGGCACCAGTCGCAGATCCATCACCCACGCAGCCCCGCTCTCCAATGCACCGATGAGCGCGGACAGCAGCGCGGCGGGAGCCGTCGCCAGGCCAGGCCGCTGGAGCGGGTCACTGGCCGTCGCGGTCAGCAGCACCAGACCGCGTTCCGGCGAGGTGACCCGCACGGCGTGCACTTTCCAGGCGTGCACGAGAGCATCGGCCGCGTTCAGGTACGTCGCCGGGGTCTGGCCCGCGTGCAGGCGCACGACCACGGTCAGCCCCAGGCGAGTAGCGCGCGGGAAGGAGATGCGCGGAGCCACCGGCCGCAGCGGATCACCCTTGACCACCAGGTCGCCGAGCAGCCCGCGGGGCGGCCGGCGGGAGACGGCGAGGTCGTTGAGCATGGCGACCCTGCGCCAGGTGACCAGCACCCGGCACGCGGCGAGCGGGTATCCGGTGAGGTACCAGTGCCAGGCCGGACGGTGCTGCCGCAACAGGTCACCGACGACGAGCACCCAGGCCAGCACGGCGAGACCGAGGGCGAGTGCAATCGCACCGTTCATCACGCACCACCGGCCTTTAAGGCCGTGCCGTGCACGGGCGTGATGGCGTCGGCGCGGAAGCTGATGCCGTGCCGGTCGCCCATCGCCCAGGCGAACGCCACCAGCCCGGTGACCTTGAGGATCTGCCCTTCCTCGATGCCCTTCGGCTCGCCGCTCACGGCGATCTCAATCACGGAGATCCGCCGCCGGTCCTGCCGCACCGTGACAGCCACGGTGTAGATGGTGTTGCCGTCGCGGTCCTTCTTCACCTCCTGGGTCTCGGGGTTGCTGATCTTTGCTTCGGGCGCGATGGCGCACCGCAGTACGCCGAGCCGCGCCGTGTCCACGGGAATGGACTGCATTTCGTGGCCTCCCTGGCCAGTCGAGACGCCCTCATCCAGACGTCACTTGTCCTTACGAGTTACGACTATGGAGCCCTGTACGGCGGAGGAGCAACTACTTATGCTGACGAGTGATGTCGCGCGTGCGACGTGACTACAACTTCAACCCGGAGATGCCGAGATGACGGAGATCCAGCGCCCCGGAGCCCTCTACCAGCAGGTGGCCGCCGCCATCCGCGAAGCGATCCTGTCCGGCGAGTACGAGCCCGGCGCGCCGCTGCCCTCTGAAGCGCAGCTCATGGAGCGCTACAAGGTCTCGCGTCCGACCGTCCGCAACGCCGTTTCCGCCCTGCGCGCGGAAGGGCTGATCGACGTGCACCACGGCAAGGGCAGTTTCGTGCGGTCCGACAGCCGCCCCGTCGTCAGCCTGCCTGGCTACGTGGGCCGCACCTCCGGCGGGCGTTTCGTGCTGCATGGCGTGGCTGCGTGGGAGCAGGCCGAAGAGCCGAGCACCTACCGCACGCACACCACCGAAACTACGGCCCACCTCCTGGAACTCCAGGTTGAGGAAGCGCTCTTCGGCTGCGATCGGCTGCTCATCGACCCGACCACAGGCACGCGCGCGATGCACCGCACGCTGATCCCCTTCGCCACGGCCGAAGCGGTTCCGGACCTTGCCGAAGCACCGCATGGCGAACCCGCGACCGTGTACGAGATCCTGACGAAGGCCGGGCACAAGCTGTGGTGGTCCGAGACGGTCCGCGCCAGCATGCCGCTCCCCGACGAGCGCACCGCCCTGCGGCTGCCGGATGCGGCCCCGGTCCTGCATCTGTCCCGCGTCACCTGCGGTACCGACGACCAGCCGCTGATCCTCGAAGAACTCCGCGTCGGTGCGGACCGTGCCGAACTCACCTACCGGATCACCGCCGACAAGCAGCCCGCACGGCGCGCCCGCGACTGAGGGCCGACGGCCATCGGTCGAAACCCGCTTCACTTCCTCAAGGGCGCGCCTGCGGCGCGCCGGGACGCCCGGCCGCCCCGGCCGGGCGTGCGGCGTGGCCGCCGGTCCCGTCCGGTCGCCGAACGCCCCACACAGCAGCACACCGAAGGGGTCGAAGCATCGACCGGCCGTCCCAGGCCGGGGCCTGCGCGGCTGGGGGTCGACGGCCGCCGAGACTTTAGGCAGCTCCCATGGGGCGAGCCTCGAAGACCAGGGGGCCCATCGGGCACAACCGCGGGCAGGGCAGGTGCCTGCCCGATCCGCCGGGCGAGCGTAGGGCCCCCTGGTCACTCGCCCCATGGCAGCTACCGCCCAAAGTCCCTGCAGCCGGCGACGTGCCCACGCGTGGCACTCACCAGGGAAAAGGCGCTTCACGGCGCACCGCCGTCGCCAGGCGCTTCGAGGCGTTGGGCAAGCCGCATCACCGCGTCCGGCCAGCCTGCCATCCGTACGACCCCGCGCCCGTCCTCGTTCGTCGAAGCCACGGCCCGAACGTCGGACAGCTCGAACCCCGCACTGAGAAGCGCCCGGTTCAGCCGGTCCGCAGCTTCCCGCGCATGGCGCCAGCCCGCCATGTAGTCGACGCCAGGCACCCACAGACCGCAGTCCGCGCCCTCGACATCCAGACCGTCTCTCAGCCAGTCCTCACCCGCGCCAGTCACCTTGCCCACCTCAGCCCTGATCGAGGTAACAGATCGTCAGGTCGTGTCCCTCGTCGTGGTGTTGAGGATCAACTGGTGGGCGTGTTCGGGGTGTTGGGTAGCGCGGGGGCGCTTTCGGGGAGTTCGTGGTAGA